>DATNKC010000001.1:0-2834 GCA_035603615.1 Steroidobacteraceae bacterium
CCACCCGGCCATGCACGAATACGGGCACATCTGCCCCCAGTTTGAGGCCGATCGCCGCCAGTTTTTCCCGCGGCCAATGGAGCCCCCACAGATGATTCAGTGCAATCAGGCAGGTGGCGGCGTCGGAACTCCCGCCTCCCAGGCCCCCGCCGACGGGAATTTTTTTGGCGAGGCTGATGTCGGCGCCCAAGGTCGCGCCGCTTGCGCTCTGCAGCGCCTTGGCGGCACGGATGCAGAGGTCCGCCTCCGCGGGTAGCCCCGGTATCTCCACCGCGCGGCGAATCAACCCGTCGGCGCGCGTCTCGATGCTGATTTCATCGCAAAGATCGACGAATTGAAAACAGGTTTGCAGCTCGTGATAGCCGTCGGGGCGCCGACCCAAAATGTGCAGAAATAAATTCAGCTTGGCCGGTGCCGGCCACACCGAGCGCGAAGGTTTCATTTCGACCAGTTCCAATGATCGATAATGATGCGCACGCGCACATCGCCCGCGGTCAAGACCAGCCGCCCGGGCAGCAAGTCGCCTGCCACCGGCAGATACCGATCGTACGCAATGCTCCAGCCCGCCTGGCTCAATACTTTCGCGCGATCCTGATCGTTGCGCGAGAGCTCGAAAGTCGACTTAGGGCTGGGCACGCCGAGCAGCCAGTAATGCAGATTCTCGATCGGCAGATCGAATCCTAACTTTTCTTGCACAGATGCCAATACCGCATCGCTCGGCGGCGCGCCGTTCAGCGAAAGCCCTTCCGCAGTCTGCTTGAGCACCAAGGCACCAATGCCGAAGGGACCTGACAAATGCACTTCCGCGCCCTCATCGGTTTGACGCCAATTGAGTGCGGCCTGCCAGCCTTGGGTCCCCAACGCAACCGCGGCACGCCCGTCGAGCTGCCAATCATTCGCGCTTTGCAATTCGCCGACGCGCTGCTGCCACTGCGTCGATGGCGGCGCTACGGTGCGTGTGGTCGCGCACGCAGCCAGCGCACAGCAACCAATCAACGTCAACGCGCGCCGCATGCTTGAATCAGTTTGCGGAAGTAAATCGATGCCGTGTCGATTTCAGCAAAGGATTGTCGGCATCCATCGCGCTGGCCTCGGACCAGATTTTCTGGGCCTCGTCCTGCTGTCCCAATTGCCACAGGACTTCGCCCAAGTGTGCCGCAATGTCGCCGTCGTGATCGTCGGCATAGGCCGCCTTAAGATATGGCAGCGCATCGGCCGGGCGCCCTTGGCGGTAGTACACCCAACCCAAGCTATCCAAAATCGCGGGATTTTTAGGCGCCGCCGCATGCGCGCGCTCGATCAGTTTGCGCGCGCGCGCGAGATCTTTGGTGTGATCGGCGAGCGTGAATCCGAGGGCGTTCAGGGCCGCCGGATCGTCGGGCCGCGCCTTGACCACCAGAGTCAATTCACGCAAGGCCTCGGCAACCAAGCCTTGCTCTTCATAGACGGACGCTCTCGCATAGCGCAGTTCGACGTTATCCGGATAGTCCATCTCGCCCTTGTCCAGGACCGCAAAGGCCTTGGGCAGCTCGCTCGACTGCACATACATCCGCGCGCGCGCCGTTAGGATTTCCGGCGCGCGTTGTGGCTCGTCCTCCAAAAGACGGTCGAGCAACTCGTCGGCCGCGCTCGGCGCGCCGTGCTTGTGCAGCAACGCTGCGGCACGCAGCAACGCCGGCACGACGTTCTCGCCATTCTGCACTTGTGAGAAAAAGCGCAGTGCTCGCTCAGGATCGCCGTTGCGATCGGCGATCAACGCCAAGTAATAAAACGCATCATCAGGGAACTTGCCGGTGTTCAAAAGCTGCCTGAATTTCGCCGAGGCCGCTTCGAAATGCCCCTGTTGAAATTCCAACAAACCCAACAGGCGCAAGGCCACGGCGGTCGACTCCGGGTTGCGCGCCAGAATTTCCAGCTGCTCCGAGGCCTCGGGGAGTCGCTGCGCAGTCATCAGCAGTGCCGCATAGTTGAAGCGATTGGAAGCCGAAGGATCGGTCTCGAGCTGCGCCTGCGCGGCGCGCAACGGTTCCTCAACATCGCCCGCCAAGATCCGCGCGCGCAGCAGCGTCTGCGCCAGCTCCTTATGCGCAGTCTGTTTGGCCTCGTTGCCGCTCGAGGGTTCGATCGCCAGTGCGCCGCTCAAGCTATGCACTGCGGCCGCCGGATCATCCGCGCGCATCGCCGCAATGCCTTGGATCCGCAGTGCCGACGGGGAGGTCGGAAAGTACGACGCCAATCGATCGGCGAGCTGATGCGCCCCGAACACATTTTCATCGGACCCCAGGTCCGTTTCCACATCGGCGAATTCGGCGTCCACTCCCGCGGGAGAATTCAACAGCACGACGCGGTAGTGAGCCGCGGCCGCATCGATGTTATCGAGCGCCAACGCGGCTCGGGCGGCTGCGCGTTGTGCCGGCAGCGATTTGGGGTCGACAATCAGCCAGCGAGCCGCAACGCCCGCCATGAGCGTCGGTTGCAGTGTCTCGGCCGTCACTTCGGTGGCGCGCTGGAAGATCGCGGGATCCGTTTCATGCGCCGCAGCCGTTGCATATTGAATCGCGGCGACACGCGGTTCCTGACGCGCTAGGGCTATCTCACCCGTGACGGTATAAAATGACTGGGGCGCCGGCTCGGGCTTCGAATGAATGGCCGCGCAGGCGCTCAAAACGAGCACGCTTAAGCCCAAACCCGCCCTTGCCATGATGGAAAACGAGAACACGGCCTCACTATAGCGAAATGAATAACCCGATGCCGCGGAATCATCCTTGATCTAGCGGTGCGTCATACACCAGAATCCCTTAAAACTCGGGCCAAAGCGCTTCCATGGCAGTCAA
>DATNKC010000002.1:0-9073 GCA_035603615.1 Steroidobacteraceae bacterium
CACGGCGGTGCCGATGAGCGCGGAAAATGGCAACAGCGCAACCGTGGCGCGATCGACTCCGTATTCCGTGCGCATTCCCGGCGTCACGAACCCGAGGCTTGCCGGCTTCATGACATCGATGACCAGCGCGACCGCCAGCACCGCCATCAATCTCCAATGGGCGCCGGTTAAGGCAGCGTCTTCGGGCGGCGAGAGAAATTCGTCTGTGGCGGGTGCGACAGAATTCTTCGGCAGCAGACCATAAGCAGTCGCAGCGATCCCGCCGATGATGAGCCCCATGCCGAGCAGCATGCCGGCATCCATCGGCATGCCCGCGAGAACGAACCCGGAGTGGCGCGCCATCCAAAACATCGGCAGATGCAATACCACGCCGATGCTGACGACCGCCGAACCCAGCCAGAATGCGAGGGAACTGCGCCGGTCAGCGAACAAGAACACAGCGGCACTCGGCGATAAGCCACCGTGCGTCGGCAGGGCTTCCTTTTTCACATTCGTCATTTCAGGCGATTGTACTGCCCCTTCGCTTACGGGGGCGCAGTGATCAGTCAGCCACCGATATGCAGGACGGCGGTCTTCAGGTCCACTGAACTGGGTCCAACCATCAGCTCAAAAGCGCCCGGCTCGACCACCCGGTGCATCTCGATGTTCCACATGCGAAAGCTTTCCGGAGTGAGCGTGAAGGTCACGGTTTTGGTCGCGCCCGCCGCGACGCTGACGCGCTCGAATGCCTTCAATTCCTTTATCGGACGTGTAACCGAGCCCACCAATTGATGCACATAAAGTTGCACGGTCTCATCGCCGTCGCGGCTGCCGGTATTGCGCACCGGCACGCTCACGGTCACCGAACCGTCGACGCTGATGTGATCGCTCGACAACTTCGGCGCCCCGATTTCAAATGTGGTGTAGCTCAGCCCGAAGCCGAAGGGATAAAGCGGCGCGGTGGTATCGAACAGGTACCCGCGGCGTGCCGAGGGCTTGGCGTTGTAGAACATCGGCAGCTGGCCGACGCCGCGGGGAATGGTGAGCGGCAATTTTCCGCCGGGATTCACGGCGCCGAACAACACGTCTGCCATGGCATTGCCGCCCTGCTCGCCCAAATACCAGCCCTCGAGCAGCGCGTTCGCCTGCTCCGCGATGGTTACGGTGGAAGCGGGACGCCCGTTGATCAGCACCACGACCAGGGGTTTGCCAAGAGCGCGCAGGGCATCGAACAGGGCCTGCTGCTCACCAACGAGATCGAGGCTGTCGCGGTCGCCCAAGTGAGTCGGCGCCCAGCCTTCGCGGCTGGTTTGTTCGGTATCGCCGATCGCGAGCACGATCTGATCGGCGCCGCGTGCCGCGGCCACCGCCGCATCGATGAGACGATGATTCTCCTGCGGATCGGCGAGTTGCACCTCGTCCGCCCACCAATCGTCGTTCGCGGTGATTTTCACGCCCTGCGCAAAGACCACCTTGGCGCGCGCGCCCACCTTGGCGCGGATGCCATCGAGTATCGACACCGTGAGCGGCGGCTGGCCCGCGTAGCCGCCGAGCCGCGCCACCGCGGCGTTCGGCCCGATCACCGCGATCACCGGGGTCTTCCCTGGCGGGAGCTGCAGCGGCAGGATGCCGTCGTTCTTCAGCAGCACGATGGCGCGTTGCGCTGACTTCAGTGCCAGCGCGCGCGCGTCCGGGGTATCCGTGACCGCTTGCGCCTGCTCGGCATCGGCGAAGGGATGCTCGAACAAACCGGCGCGCAACTTGAGCGTCAGCAGCCGGCGCACCGCGGCGTCGATGCTCGACACGGGCACGCGGCCGTCGCGCACCTGTTGCGTCAGCGTGGCATAGGCGCCGGGGCTCGGTAAGTCGATATCGACGCCGGCTTTGAGGGCGAGCAGCGCGGCCTCTTCGGGGGTTGCGGCAATATGATGCAGTCTCTGCAGGTCCTCGATGGCGTAGTAGTCGCTCACCACCGCACCCTTGAAGCCCCACTCGCCGCGCAATACTTTTTGCAACAGCCAGACATTCGCGCTGCTCGGCACGCCGTCGATCTCGTTGTAGGACGGCATGACGGCGCTGACGCCGGTGCGCGCGATGATTTTTTCGAACGGCGGGAAGAAGAATTCGCGCAGAGCGCGTTCCGAGTAAGGCGCCGGCCCGACATTGGTGCCGCTTTCGGGTTGGCCATGGCCGGTGAGGTGTTTCAAAGTTGCGAAAACCTTGGCGGGTCCCAAGACCCACACCTTGCCCTCGCCCTGTAGTCCTTCGACTGCCGCGACGCCCATTTCGCCGACCAGATACGGATCCTCGCCAAAGGTTTCCTCGATCCGGCCCCAGCGCGGATCGCGCGCCACATCCACCACCGGCGTGAGCGCCTCGGTCACGCCGCGCGCGCGCATTTCGCGCGCCGTCACGACATTGACCGCGCGCACCAGGGCCGGATCCCAACTCGACGCCAGCGCGATGGCCTGCGGGAAACTGGTGGCGCCTACCGCGACATAACCATGCAGGCCTTCCTCGTGGAACATGATGGGGATGCCGAGGCGCGTATGCTCCAGCGCATAGTGCTGCAGGGCATTCACCAGCCGAATGGTGCCGCGCAGGTCGCGGCCCGGCACCAGCCGCGGCGAAGCCGGGCCTGTGGCGTCCGAGGGCCGCGCGAACTGGCCGATGCCGTCCGGATAGTTAAGCGCCATCTTTTTCGGATCGAGTTCGAGTTTGGCATCGAACAACGTGCCCTTGTTGTCCCAAATGCTCTGCATTTGCGCGACTTTCTCCTCCAAGGTCATGCGCGCCAGCAGATCCTCCACACGCGCCTCGACGCTCAAGCCGGCATTCTTGTAGGACGCATCGCGGGGCGGCGCGGCCGGCAAGGTGCGTGCGGGGCTCGCGGCAAGGATGCCGCCCGCGAAAACCCCGGCGGCAAGAGCCGCGAGCCGCGTAACCGCTGCTTTCATCGAGGATCCCCCGAGGTCAAACAATCGCTTTTCTGATAGCGCTACCATGATCGATTCCATTTGGCTTTGTCAATCATTTGCTTTTCCATCCCCGACCGGAGTCAAATACGGGTCTGCACACCATTGTAAGCTGACGCTTCGAATGACGATTAGATCAGCCAGAAAGCGCATCGCCGCCCGCCACGACCGGAAACCCAAGCATCGCAAGCAGGGTGCTCCGACCATCGCGGATGTCGCCGCGTATGCGGGCTTTGCACCGATGACGGTCTCGCGCGTCATCAACGGCGAGGACAATGTGCGCCAAGAGACGCGCGAAGCGGTCCAAGCCGCCATTGCCAAGCTCAAGTATTCGCCGAATCTCGCGGCGCGCACCTTGGCCGGCGCCGAACAGGTGCGCATCGGCATGCTCTACAGCAATCCCAGCGCGGCATTCTTGAGCGAATTCCTGGTCGGCAGCTTGGAGCAGGCGCGCCTGAGCCATGTACAGCTGGTGGTGGAGAAATGCGACGTCGATGCACACGAGGATGATGTGCTGCGCGAATTGCTCGCCACCGGGGTCGACGGCATCATTCTGCCGCCGCCGTTGTGCGACTCGAAGCGCATTCACGCGGTGCTGATGAAGGCCGATGCGCTCGCGGTGGCGGTCGCCAGCGCCAGTCCCAGGGCCGGCTTGCTGGCGGTGCGGATCGACGATCACGCCGCGGCGGTGGCCATGACGCGTCACATTCTCTCGCTCGGCCACACGCGCATCGGTTTCATCATCGGCAACCCGGACCAGACCGCGAGCGCGCAACGGCTCGCCGGCTACAAGGCGGCACTGACGGAAGCCGATATCCCCATCGACAATTCGCTGATCCGTCAGGGATTGTTTACTTATCGTTCGGGACTGAAGGCGGCCGATCAATTGCTGAGCTTGGCGAAGCCGCCGACCGCTATTTTCGCAAGCAACGATGACATGGGCGCCGCAACCGTGGCGGTCGCGCATCGGCATCACTTGGACGTCCCCAAGGGTCTCACGGTGTGCGGGTTTGACGACACGGAATTCTCGCGCTCGATCTGGCCGGAGCTGACGACCATTCGCCAGCCGATCGCGGATATGTCGCGCTCCGCGATGCTGTTGCTGCTGAAGAAGATCAAGGCGAGGCGCGAGGGACGGGACGAAGAAGTCAAACACGCGCTGCTCGATTTTACGCTGGTGCGCCGCGACTCGGACGGGCCGCCGGGCCGTTGAACCTTGGGCGCACGCGGAATTCGCGGACAGGCCCCTAGCGGCGGATCGCGCGAAAGCGAATGCTCGCCTCGAAGCTCTCACCGGGCGCAACCACCGGCATGGCCGACTCTCGATCGTGCCGATTGAGGGCGTTGTTGATGTGTGCCACCGGTTCGAAGCAGAAGGCATCCAAGTCTGGTCGAATGTACACCACGGCGCTCGACAGTTCCCGGGATACGGTGATCCCTAGGGCCTGTTCCTTGTCGGGCCACGCGATGATGGCCACACCATTCCATCCCGTGAAGCAATGATCGATGTCGGCGTTCTCAACGGACGACCCTTTGGAGAAATCGAACGGGCCGGCAGGCTTGACCAGTTCGCACGGCAGGCCATCATCGCCGGCCAGCCACACGCCTTGAGCATGGAAGGTGAGGCGTGCGCCGCTGCGCGGAAAGTACGGATGATGACCGAAGGCCAGCGGCACGGCCTGCGGCTCCAAGTTCACGGCCTCGAATTCCAGAATCAACAGGTCATCGGTGAGCGTGATGCGTTGGCGCGCGTCAAAGGCCCACGGCCACCCGGCGTCCGGCCGATGCGTCAGGCGGAGCACCACTGAATCCCGGTCGCGCGTTTGCAGCTGCCAGGGCCGTTCGAATCCCACGCCGTGAATCGCGTGTGGTTCCGGCGGAAAATTTCGCGCCAAGGTAATGGGATTCCCGCACCATTCGAAGCTGCCCTGCCCGATGCGATTCGAATACGGCACCAAGGGGAAGCCGGCGGTGGCGTAGGGATCGCGCGCGGCGATGCCGGACTCGCTCGCGGTGCGCAGCATCTGCTGTCCGCTCACCGACCAGCTGCCGATGCTGCCGCCCAGTTGCGGCAGGAGGTCGCAGCGCGCCGCGCCGTGGGTCAGGGTAAGTGTTTCCGTTGCGGGCGAATCCAAGATCACGAAATGGCCTTATGATGCCGGGCATGCGGCCCGGGGGTTGAAGTCTGCCTATGATAGCGCTACCAGGAATCGCCGTCAGGTGCTTTGTGCGATGAGGCGCGCGGCGTGGCTCTGTCTGTTGATCTGCGCCGGGAGCGCGCATGCCGAGGACGGCCATGATCTGTGGTTGCGCTACCGCCCCGTCGAGGCGCCGTGGGCCGCACGCTATCGCAGTTTCGCGACCGAGGTGGTGGCCGATCCGGGGGCTCAGTTTGCCGCACAAGAGTTGCTGCGCGGAATGGCGGGGCTGTTGTCGGTTACGCCGAGTGAGGCGAGTCGGGTCACGCGGAACGGCGCCATCGTGCTCCGCACGCCGGGCTCCCGGGCCAACCTCGGCGTACCGCCCGCGGATCTCAAGGGCTTGGGAAACGAGGGCTATTTGATCCGCAGCATCGAGGTTAACGGCCATCGCGCCACACTCATTGCCGCCAATTCGAATATCGGCGTGCTCTATGGCGCCTTTGGCTTTTTGCGCCTGGTGCAGACCCGTCAGCCACTGCAGGCGTTGAACTTGCGGGAGTTGCCGCATATCCCGCATCGGATCCTCAATCACTGGGACAATCTGGACGGCACGATCGAGCGCGGCTACGCCGGTGCCTCGATTTGGGATTGGCAGACGCTGCCAGGGCGTCTCGAGCCGCGTTATGCCGACTACGCGCGCGCCTGCGCCTCCATCGGCATCAACGGTGCGGTGCTCAATAATGTCAACGCGGATGCGCTCAGCCTGACGCCGCAGTACTTGGAAAAGGCGGCGGCTCTGGCCCGCGTCTTTCGCCCCTTTGGCGTCAAAGTTTATTTGTCCGCGCGCTTCACCGCGCCCATCGAGATCGGCGGCCTGAAGAGCGCGGACCCGCTCGATGAGGCGGTGCGGATTTGGTGGCGTCATAAAGTGGAGGAGATCTATCGATACATCCCGGACTTCGGCGGCTTCCTCGTCAAGGCCAATTCGGAGGGGCAGCCAGGCCCGCAGGACTACGCCCGCTCGCATGCCGATGGCGCCAATATGTTGGCCGCCGTCCTCGCGCCCCACGCAGGTTTGGTGATGTGGCGCGCGTTCGTCTATGCGGGGCATCAAGATGAGGATCGAACGCGCCAGGCGTACGATGAGTTCGTGCCGCTCGACGGACAGTTCGCTGCGAATGTGCTGCTGCAAGTGAAGAATGGCCCGCTAGACTTTCAACCGCGCGAGCCCGGCCATCCCTTGTTCGGCGCCATGCCGAAGACGCCGATGCTGCTCGAACTGCAAATCACCAAGGAGTACTTAGGCTTCGCGACTCACCTGGTTTATTTGGGTCCGCTCTACGAGGAAGCGCTGCGCTTCGATACGCATGCCGAGGGCTCCGGCTCGAGCATCGCCAAAAGCATCGACGGCATGGCCGGCGTGTCGAACATCGGCGCGGCGCGCAACTGGACCGGCTCGCAATTCGATCAGGCCAACTGGTATGCCTTCGGACGTCTGGCGTGGAATCCGGAAATCTCATCGCGCGCCATCGCCGAGGAATGGGTGCGCATGACGTTCTCGAACGATGCTCGCTTCGTCGCGCCGACGGTCGCGATGATGATGGGCTCGCGTGAAGCCGCGGTGGATTACATGACGCCGCTGGGACTGGCGCACTTGATGGCGGCGGGACACCATTACGGTCCGGGGCCCTGGCAAGGCGGCGGCGCGCGCGCCGACTGGACGCCGCCCTACTATCATCGCGCGGACGCCGACGGCATCGGTGCGGATCGCGGCGCCGGCGGCAGCAATGCGGTTTCCCAATACTCACAGCCGCTCGCCGCGCAGTTCGACGATCCCAAGCTCACGCCGGAAAAGTACTTGCTGTGGTTTCATCATTTGAGCTGGGACTACACAATGGCGTCCGGCCGCACGCTGTGGGATGAACTCGTGATGCATTACTCGCGCGGCGTCGCGTACGTACGGCAGATGCGCCGCACTTGGGCGACGCTGGAGCCGTACGTGGATTCGGAGCGCTACGCGGAGACAACCGCCTTTCTCGCCATTCAGGAAGGCGAGGCGCGCTGGTGGCGCGATGCCTGCATTGCCTACTTCCAGAGTTTATCGAAACGGCCGCTGCCGGACGGCTACGCGCCGCCCGAGCACATGCTCGAGGAGTACGAAGCGATTTCGACGCCCTACGCCCCGGGCAATCCTGGCTGGACCGCCGCGCCATTTCGCCATTGAGCCGGCAACACTTCCTAAAAATATCTGGTAGCGCTACCATGCAGAAAAATACAACTGTTTGTGCGAGACTGAGCCGGGGAGGCTCATGAATACGTCAGTCAACGCCACTGAAAACCTGCTGTTCATCACGCTGCTGCAGCTCATCGTGATGGTGGGCGCCGCGCGCTACATGCATACGGTGTTTCGCCGCTTCGGGCAGCCGGGCGTCATCGGCGAAATTTTCGCGGGCCTCATCCTAGGTCCCTCGTTGTTGGGACATTTCTTCCCTCAGGTCTCGTTGGCGCTGTTTGGCGAGCACGCTTCGCAACCGATCACCATCATCAGCCAAATCGGCTTGATCCTGCTCATGTTCCAAATCGGCATGGATTTCGAATTTGGACACTTAGGCTCGCGGCGCAATCGCAACGCCACCGTCGCCGTCACGCTGTTCTCGGTCAGCGTGCCGTTGGGTGTAGGCATCCTGCTCGGGCGATTGTCGGCGCCGGTGCTGGCGCCGGCGATTGACCCGGTGCGTTACAGCTTGTTTTTAGGGTTAGGCATGGCCATTACCGCGGTGCCCATTCTCGGGCGCATCTTGCGGCAGTACGGGTTGACCCACACGGAAGTCGGCGTGGTTGCGATATCGGCCGCGGCCGTTAACGATGTCATCGGCTGGTTGTTGCTGTCGATGGTGTCGGCCTATGCCGCAGCGAAATTCTCCCTCGGGCACGTGGCGCTGCAGTTCGGCGGCTTGCTCGCGCTGGTATTGGTGCTGTGGCTTGTGCTGCGGCCGTTGGTGAATCGCCTGATCGCACGCTTTCCGGCCCGCGCCGGCGAGTTGAATCCGAATCTCATGGCGATGGTCGTTTGCCTGATTTTTGCGTTGGGGATCTGCACCTACCGTCTTGGAATTTTCGCGATCTTCGGCGGCTTCGCCTGCGGCGTGCTATTTCACCGCCATCGCGAGTTCGTTGATGCCTGGCGCGCGCAGGTCGGCCGATTCGTCTTGGTATTGTTTCTGCCCGTGTTCTTCACCTACACGGGATTGCGCACCAATGTGCTCGGGCTGTCGAGCGCTACGGATTGGCAGTGGTTGGCCATTATTTTAAGCGCCGCAATCTTGTGCAAAATCGTACCGGTGTACTTTGTCAGCCGCGCGTGCGGGTTCAACCGTAACGAATCCGCGATGATGGGCACGCTGATGAATACCCGCGCACTGATGGAGTTGATCGTGCTCAACATCGGCTTCGATCTTGGCCTCATCCCGCAAAAAGTTTTCACCATGCTGGTGATCATGGCGGTGGTCACGACGCTGATGGCCGGGCCGATCTTGAAGCGGTTGCTGGCGCGCAGTGGGCACGCGATTCCAGTGGGGCTGGAAGCTTAAGGTTGAAACGCTTCACGCGCCGCGAGTTTGCCGGGACGATCGGCGCTGCCGGCGCGATGGCCGGCATACCGTTGCCTGCCGCACTCGGCCAGCCGACGATGGCGAAACCGTTGGCCTTTCCGCCCAATTTTCTCTGGGGTTGCGCCACCAGCGCCTATCAAATTGAGGGCGCGGTTGCCGTAGAAGGCCGCGGCCCGTCCATTTGGGACGTTTTCGCCCACACGCCCGGCAAAACTCATCAGGGCGAAACGGGCGATGTCGCCGGGGATTCGTACCATCTCTACAAGGAAGACGTAAAACTGCTCAAGGATTTGGGCGCGAAGACCTATCGCTTCTCCCTGTCCTGGTCGCGTATTTTTCCCGAGGGCCGCGGCCAGCCGAATGAGCC
>DATNKC010000003.1:0-6188 GCA_035603615.1 Steroidobacteraceae bacterium
CGGCCCACATTGGGCGCCAGGTGCAGGGTGCCCCCGCTCAAGTCCCCGGTGGCGAACGCAATCGTCAAGAGCCCCAACGTCACGGCCATGCCGATCGAGCCGATCATGAGCAAGGGCTTTCGCCCGATGCGATCGATCAGGAAGATGGCCAGCAGGCAGGCGGCAATCGACAGCGTGCCGCTCAAGATATTGATCTTGAGCGAATCCGCCTCGCTGAAGCCAACGGCCTGCCACAGCACGGCGCCGTAATAGAACACCACGTTGATGCCCACCAGCTGCTGAAAGGTCGCGAGCCCGATGCCGACCCACACGATGCGGCGCCATCGGCCGGTGGAGCGGTCGATGAGATCCGACAGGCGCGGAGTATGGTCCGCAGCCAAGGATCCTTTGATTTCCAGGGTCTTCGTCGCTGCCGCCGCGCTGCCGAACAAGCGCGTCAGCACCCCCAGCGCTTCCTCCGGCCGGCCCCGCGCCACCAGATAGCGCGGACTTTCGGGAATGAACAACAATGTCAGCAGGAAGATGCTTGCCGGGATTACCTGCATCCAAAACATCCAGCGCCATGCCGCATAGCCCAACCACAACACGTCGGTCGAGCGGCCGGCGACGTGCGCCAAGAAATAATTACCCAGGAACGCGCCCGTGAGGCCGGCGATGATCATGACCTGCTGCACGCTGGACAGGCGACCGCGCATGCTCGCCGGCGTCACTTCGCTGATGTAGGCCGGCGATAGCACGCTCGCGGCGCCCACGCCGACGCCCGCGAAAAATCGCGCCACGATCATCATCACCGCGGACGCCGCCGCGCCCGAGGCCAGTGCGCTCAAAATGAACAGCGCCGCCGCCGCCAGCATCACCCGCCTGCGCCCCCATCGGTCCGCCGAGCGCCCTGCAACAAAAGCGCCGACTGCGCACCCCGGCAGCAAAGCGCTCACGGTGATGCCGAGCCAGGCCTCGCTCAAGTTAAAGGTGCTCTTGAGCCCTTCCTGGGTGCCGTTGATGACGCCGCTGTCGTAGCCAAACATGAAGCCGCCGATGGTGGCGACTCCGACGATGGCCGCGATCAGCGGCAAGTTGATGCTTGCGTCGCGTTGGTCGCTCAATCTGTTTTCTCCCACAAGGCGCGCGGCGCGCCCCGGCCTCAATTGCGTTCTTTTATTGGTGCTATCACCCAAAACGGGCATAGAATGATAGCGCTACCGTATTTTTCAAACAGAAATATTTCCCAGGGCTGGCGGATTCAACGGATGTATCTAGGCATCGACATAGGCACCTCGGCGGTGAAGGCAGCTGTGGTTGACGACACGGGCAGTGTAGTCGATCAGGCCAGCTCAGCGCTTAGCGTCTCGCGGCCGCACGCGCTGTGGTCGGAACAGAATCCCGCCGATTGGTGGTCCGCGGCAAACGACGCGGTAAGCGGTTTGCGCTTGCCGGCGCGTAAAGCCGTGCGCGCTATTGGGTTGACGGGCCAAATGCACGGCGCCACGCTGCTCAATAAACAACAACGGGCCCTGCGCCCCGCCATTTTGTGGAACGACGGACGCAGCGCCGGACAATGCGCCGAGCTCGAAGCCGCCGTGCCGGAGATGACGGCAATCACCGGCAACCGGGCAATGCCGGGCTTCACGGCGCCGAAACTGCTGTGGGTGCGGCGGCACGAACCAAAGATTTTCGCCGAGACGGCGCTGGTGCTGCTGCCGAAGGATTATGTCAGGCTGCGAATGACCGGCGAGACGGCCTCCGACATGTCGGATAGCGCGGGGACGCTGTGGCTGGATGTTGCACAGCGGCGCTGGTCGCCAGCCATGCTCGCGGGCACCGGTCTTGATGAATCGAATATGCCCACGCTATCTGAAGGCAACGAAATCACCGGTGAGCTGCGTGCGGAAATCGCGGAAGCCTGGGGCATGGCGCGCGTACCGGTCATCGCCGGCGGCGGCGACAATGCCGCGGGCGCGATCGGCGTCGGCGTGGTGCGCCCGGGCGAAGCCTTCTTGTCGCTCGGCACCTCGGGCGTGCTGTTTCTTGCGAATGATGGGTATCGGCCGAATCCGGCCGGCGGCGTGCACACCTTCTGCCACGCGGTGCCGAAGCACTGGCACCAGATGTCGGTGATCTTGAGCGCGGCGAGCAGCGTCGATTGGGCCGCGCGCCTGTGCGGCTTAGGGACGGCCAGCGCGCTGTTCGCCGCGGCGGAAGCGCGCAGCAAGCCGAGCAACGCGGAGATTTTCCTGCCTTATTTGTCGGGCGAGCGCACGCCGCACAATGATCCGAACGCGCAGGGCGTGCTGTTTGGCTTGACTCAGGAAACCTCCCCGGCGCACATCGCGCAAGCGGTGCTGGAAGGCGTCGCGTTCGCATTTCGCGACGGCATGGACGCACTGCTCGCCAGCGGCGCCAAAATCGACTCGATCTCGGTGATCGGCGGCGGCGCCCGTTCGCCGTACTGGGGCAAAATCTTAAGCTCGGTGCTGCGCCGGCCGTTGACCTATCGCGACAGCGGCGCAGTGGGCCCCGCCTATGGCGCCGCGCGGCTCGCGCGCATGGGCAAAGAAAATGCCAGCATCGAAGATGTCTGCACGCCGCCGCCCATTTTGCACGTGGCCGAGCCCGACGAGCGGCTGGCCGATCGGTACTCGGAATCATTGCGCCGTTATCGCGCGCTTTACCAAAACCTCAAAAGCCTATTTTCGGAGACACGCCCTTGAAGCGCTCATATTTCGGCGACATCGCCCCGATCAAATACGAAGGCCCGCAATCCCAAAACCCGCTGGCATACCGCTATTACGACAAGAATCGCGTCGTCGCGGGCAAAACTATGGAGCAGCATCTGCGCATGGCCGTGTGCTACTGGCACAGCTTCAATTGGGAGGGAACCGATATTTTCGGCGCCGGTACGTTCAAGCGGCCCTGGCACGGCGGGCCGTTGAATCAGGCCGCCGCCGATCACAAGCTCGACGAAGCATTCGAATTCCTCACGCGCTTAGGTCTGCCCTACTTCTGCTTCCACGACGTCGATGTCATGGCGCAGGCGCAAACCATTCGCGAACACGTCGCAAACTTTCTGCTCATGGTCGATAAGATCCAGGCCAAGATGGCGGTCACCGGGATCAAGTTGCTGTGGGGAACTGCAAACCTGTTCAGCCATCCCCGCTACATGGCGGGCGGCGCCACCAACCCCGACCCCGAGGTGTTTCGCTTCGCCGCCACGCAGGTGCGCCACTGCCTCGAGGCGACGCTGCATCTAGGCGGCGAGAACTACGTGCTCTGGGGCGGACGCGAAGGCTACGACACACTGCTCAACACCAACCTGCGCCAGGAAAAGAACCAGCTCGGCCGGTTTATTTCCATGGTGGTGGAGCACAAGCACAAGATCGGCTTCAAGGGCGCGATTTTGATCGAGCCGAAACCCCATGAGCCGACCAAGCATCAATATGATTTCGATGTAGATACGATTTATGGCTTCCTGCTGCACCATGGCCTGGAGAAAGAGGTCAAGGTCAACATCGAGTCGAACCACGCGACGCTCTCCGGCCATAGCTTCGAGCATGAAATTGCCATGGCGATCGATTACGGCATCTTCGGCTCGATCGATATGAACCGCGGGGATCCGCAAAACGGCTGGGACACCGATCAGTTTCCGAACGATCTGCGCGAAATCACGCTGGCGTTGTACTACGTGCTCAAGGGCGGCGGCTTTACCACGGGCGGCAATAACTTCGATGCCAAGGTGCGCCGCCAAAGTATCGATCCCGCCGACCTGTTCTACGGTCACATCGGCGCCGTGGACATTCTCGCGCGGGGATTGCTCGGCGCGGCCGCCATGCTCGAAGGCGGCGAACTGGCCGCGTTTGTGGAACAGCGCTACGCCGGCTGGCACACCATTGCCGCGCGCAATATGCTGGAGGGCCGCAGTACGCTGGCGGCGGTGTCGGACGCGGCGGTCGCCGACAATGTCTCGCCGGTGCCGAAGTCCGGGCGGCAGGAGTATCTCGAGAACGTGGTGAGCCGCTACACGGTATAAGCGGCAGGGCCGTGAGCGTCGCGGCCGGGGCAGCGCGGCTAGCTGAGAAGCTGCTGCACGCCCCGCGAGAAGGCGAGCCACGGAGGCCAGGACAAGATGCTCATCATGGCGATTTGACTGACGATGAACAGCGCCAATACGTAAGTAAAGGCGCGATGAATTCTGCCGCGAGTGAACAGGTCGTAGGCAAAACATGGCAAGAAAAACAAATCGCCGGCCACCGCTCCCAAAATGATGGCTGTTGGAAACTCAAGATTGGTGGTCAGCAGAATTAGGCGCAGTATCGGCGCTCCCAACAACCCCAGTGTGGCGCACAGCATGAAGCGTTTGTGCCAATCCGGCCGTTTTCGATAGTAGATCGCGGCGACGAGAGGCACCCCGAACATGACGGCGCCAAACAGATTGAGCGATATGTCGGTGGCAGCTTCCTCGATCGGCACACCGCGGCGCATCTGCTCCGCTGTCGCTGCCCCCACGAGCAGCAGCATGGTCACCGCGACGCCGAGGGCGAACCAGCCCAACCGCTGATGCAGGCTGCGCGATCCCTTTGCGATCAGGATCGTCTGGACTAAAAAAAGAATGATCCAGGCGCTGAATACCAGCCCGTGGACGTGCAGCAGAATCGACAGTTCGTGATCTGGATGGAACGAACTTCGCAGATAGAAACTCGGCGCAAACCCTGCGAAAACCGTGAGAATCACCAGGGCCGCCATCGCCACGAAGAAATAGCGCTTGGCGCCGATTTTTAGAGTTTCGGGCCCGATCACGGGCGACTCGGAAATCATGGTGGCCTGGCGCCTCCGTTGGTTGCTGGGGGCGATCCCATATCCATCCCCTGGTTACTCTAACCAGGAGTGGGGAGGTTTCCCGCCATGCTCATCGCGATTTTTCAGCGTTCGTACGCGGGTGTGCGGCGCCTGCCCTCGAGCTCGCGCAAATCCCGGCCGCGAGTCTCGCGGCCAAAGATCAAGATCAACAGCAGCGACAGTCCCGCGGGCAATGCGACCGCGGCGGCGGCGAGGCCCAGCGCCGGTACGAGTGCCAATGCGCTCAGACCTTGCGCGACCAGGCCCCCGATCTTGCTCCAGCCGGCGACCCAGCCGGTGGCGCGGCCGCGGATCCCGACCGGATAGCTTTCGGCGGCATACGGCAGTAGGGTCGAGATGACACCGCTTGATCCAACGATGAGAAGAGACAAAGAAACGATTGGGTTGGAGAGCAACGGAAAGGTTCCCATGCCGCGCAACATCAGGGCCAGTAGGCCAAGCGTAGTGATCGCGATGGCCGCGAGTACAGTCCACTTGGTGCTCCACGCGCTGTAGAGATAGGCCGCGACGATGACGGTCGGTGCCGCGATGAGGGTGGACCTGGCGATGATGGTACTGGCCACCCCGACGCTACGCCCTTCCGCGACCAGAGCGCTGGGTAACCACAGGAGTACTCCGAAATTCACGAAACCCCAGGCGAGGGCTGCCAGCGTGAGGGCAACGCTGGCGCCGAGGAAACCTCGAATGGCAAAGACCGGAAGGTGAGAATGATCCGCAACCGCGGATTCCACGCGCTGCGTTGCGCTCGTGATGCCGAATCGTGCCAAGGTGGCGCGCGCTTCGCCCATACGCCCCATGTATTGCAGGAAGCGCGCCGACTCGGGGATCAGCGGACTGAGCGCGATGAGCATGAGACCGGTCGGAAGGTTGAGAAACCACATGATTCGCCAGCCGAAAAAGGGCTGCAGCAGCGCCGATAGCTGACTCGCGGCGAAATAGCCGCCGATGGTGCCCAGACCGCCAATGAGCACCAGGCACCAGCCGCGGTGCTTGGTCGGCATGATTTCAACCAGCAGCGCGTAGGCGACCGGCAACATGCCGCCCGCTGCCGCACCCATGAGAAAGCACATGCCGATGTTCCACCAGAGCGAGGGCATCGCACCGCAGATGGAGGTACCGACAAACATCACGGACGAGAGCAGAATCGAGGCGCGCCGGCCGAACGAGTCAGCCAGCGCTCCCCAGACGAACGATCCCACGGCGGTGCCGATGAGCGCGGAAAATGGCAACAGCGCAACCGTGGCGCGATCGACTCCGTATTCCGTGCGCATTCCCGGCGTCACGAACCCGAGGCTTGCCGGCTTCATGACATCGATGACCAGCGCGACCGCCAGCAC
>DATNKC010000004.1:0-19491 GCA_035603615.1 Steroidobacteraceae bacterium
TGATGGCTCCCGTCGCGAGCAGCTCTTTGAGTACCCCACTTGAGCGCACTCCGCCGCCGACATAGCGCTCCACCAGCAGCTCGAACGTTCTACCCGACCCTGCGATCGGCAAAACCGCCGGATCGCCCTCCCGGGTTTGAAACTCGCGATCCTCATACCAGCCGGTCAACACGCGCTGGGCGCGCTGAATGAGAGAGCTCACACGGCGCGTCGATTCCTCATCAAGCGACTCGACAATGGACGCGACGATGTTGCGGGGCAGTCCCGTGATGATCGAGATGCGCGATGAGCTCACCAGCTCATTCTTCATCGCAAGCTGCCGGATCGCCGATTTCACGTATTCCTGCTCGACGAGCGCGTTGAGCTCACCCGCGCTGACTCCGAAGCGAATCAAGATTCGCGTCAACGGCGCAAGAATGCTGCGGCAAGAAGCAATCACTGAATTCTTGATACTCATCACTATTAAGATTAGCGTTTGCCCGGCAATGTATGATCTGTGGCGCGCTTCCGTTTGCGTCGGCGCCGCCCGACGAGGCATTCAATAATGCCCCGTTCGGTGCACATATTACCATCGACTGCCGGATAAATACAAAGTTCCGGCGATCACATCGTGACGCTCCACTCAGTCCACCCGGAACTACGTCCAGCGATGTGACTTCGCCCCCAGTTCCGATATTGATCGCTTTTTGTTGTGCGTCGTTTGATGCACATTACTCACCAAGCAAGGACGCTTTGAACTTGACTTCGCCCAGCAACGGTGCGTTCGGCGCATCGCTAGACGCGATAAGGGATTGTTGTCGCGGTGTTTTAACCAATAGGCGTACAAAATGTTTTCAAACCCGGCATCAAGTGTCCCCGTCTGGGACACCCAATGATGAAAACGAAGCGCGGCGGCTTTACGATGATCGAGCTCATCGTAACGATGAGCGTCGTGGCGATCTTGACCGCGATTGCAATACCGAGCTTTGTGGCGATTTCCCAAGGCGAGCGACGGATCGCAGAAGTCAATGACATGGTGCTCGCGCTTAACTACGCGCGCAGCGAGGCAGTCAAGCAAAATTCTCCCACGGGTGTGAGCGTCACCGCCAATGGCAGCTGGGCCGGCGGTTGGAATGTGTGCTGCTCCAGCACCGGCACCTCGGTCAATACGCTTCCCGCGATTGATTCCCGCTCAACCCTCTCCGCGAATCTTGCGGGCACGGCGCCGGTGGCCGTGACCTTCGACTCAAGCGGCGCACAATTGCCCTCAACCGGCACCGTCCTCTTCACCTTCTGCGACTCGCGCGGAGCCGCATCGGCCACCGCGGTGGAGGTTAATCCGCGTGGGCACATTCAAAGCGGCGGAAAAGCCGGGTTTCGGGTCGATCAAGCCACCGCACTGGCCTGCCCATGAAGCGCACTCAGTCGGGTTTCTCCTTAATCGAGGTCCTGGTGGCCTTAATCATCCTGTCCGTCGGCATGCTGGGCATGAGCAAGATGATGATGGTCTCGATGAAATCGAACGGCAGCGCCTATTCGAATACACAGGCGATGTCCCTCGCAAACGCGATGCTCGAGCGCATCCGCGCGAATCGCGTGGTTGCGCTCGCCGGTGCGACAAGCAACTACTCTTTGCCGACGCTCACTAGCACGAGCACTTTCGGTGCGGGGCCCAATTGTCTGACCGCGGCCTGTTCGAGCGCAGCGATGGCCTCCTCCGATGTCGCCGGCTGGCTCGCGCTCTTGGCCTCGGCCAACGGGCTGCCGAGCGGCAAGGGCTCGATCACGTTCGGAAGCCTGAATAGCCAGACCAGTGTCGCCATCGTCGTTCAGTGGGACGACTCGGTGGCTCAGAACGCGCTCAAAGAAACTCTCAATCCCGCCAGCGTCACGCTGACCTCGGTACTATGAAACACCAACACGGATTCTCATTGGTGGAATTGATGATTGCCATTACCTTGAGCCTGTTGCTCTCGGGTGCGGCGATCTCCGCGTTTCTCACCGTCAGGAAAGTCAACGACACCACCTCCGGTGTGGCGAACTTGGCCGACTCAGGCCGCTTTGCCTTCGAGCAACTCGGCAGCGCGGTGCGCAGCGCCGGTTACCTGGCCTGCAGCGCGAGCACCGATGCGCGCAGCGATCTCTCAGCCGGCTTACCGGTGTTGGTTTCCGATGTCGGTGAACCCTTGGGCGGCTACGAATACATCGGTACCGGGGCTTCAGGAGCATTTGCGCTCGCGCCGCCCTACGCACAAGCGAGTGCCAACAGCAAGTGGGCCGCCTCGCCCACCTTGGGTGGCAACCTCGATGCGCTAATTTATGCCGCCTCGGTTTCCGGCGGCACCGTGGGTAAGCCCATCTCCGGCTCTGACGTGCTGGTGACGCATGAAACGCCCGTTGGGACCCCGGCGCTGTATTTGACCGCCACGGCCTCGGTGGGCACGAGCACCTTGGCGACCACGCTCTCGAGCGCGGTCAATTCAGGCTTTGCCTCGATCATTGCCGCGGGTAAGACACCGCTCACCGTGGTATCGAATTGCCAGTCGGCGGAAGTCTTTGCGCTTGGGAACATCAGCGGCGGTACGCAGATTAGTTTAAGCACGTCGAACGCCACGCAACACTTGGTGACGGCATATGGCGCCGGCTCGCACGTCGCCCTGATCGACACCCGCGTGTTCTATGTCGGGGTGGGCTCCGATGGAGAGGGCGCTCTGTTCGTGTTCGATACCAACAGTTCCACCAGCTTCTCAGCGCCCGTGGAACTGGTGCCGGATGTGGAGAACATGCAGGTGCTCTACGGCATCGATACCACGGGCGCCAAGGCCGTGACTGAATATGTGACCGCGGACAAAGTGGCCACTTTGGGCATCACCGGGGACTTTAACTCCGTGATCGACGTGAAACTCTCCCTGCTCTTGGTAGGCCCCCTTGGCAGCGCTGTTGCGCCTTCCTCGGTCCCGAGTTTTTCGCTCTTGGGCACCGCGGTGACCGCACCGATTGATAGCAAGCTTCGCGCGGTTTTTACCACCACCTTCACGCTGCGCAACAACGCGGGTTGAACTGTATGAATAACAACTCTTCGGCTTCTCGTTGCGCACCCACTCGCCAACGCGGGATGGTGCTCGTGACCGTGCTGCTGCTGCTCTTGATGGTGACCGTACTCGGGACCGCGGTGCTTCGAATGCAGACCGCGGAGCAGCGCATTTCGGTGAACGCCGGCAATCATTCGATCGCCACGGTGAATGCCGAAGCGACGCTGCGTTATGCAGAGTGTGGCCTTGAAGGCGGTTGCGCGGGCGCCGCCTGGACCGCGGCGGGTTTCCTTGAGAATGCCGCAGGTCTGTTCACGTTGAATCCAACCACCGGCAGCACCGTGAATGCCCAGAGTCCCAACTCCGCTATGACGGCGGTCAAATGGTCAGCCCCCGCTGGTAACACCTTGAGCTATGCCGGACCGACGCTTCAAGCCGGCGCCACGCCGCAATATGCAATTGAGAAGCTTCCACCGGTGGTAGTGCCGGGCGATTCGATGAGCGCAGAGCAGTACAACGGCAGCGGCGGTGCCACCCCTTATCAAATTACCGCGTACGCCAATGGCGCGGATACCAATTCGCAGTCTGTGCTGCAAAGCACTTTTCGTCCTTAAATCGGAACCGAGATACTCACCGTGAAACACAGCTTATCCGCAAACCACTGGCGCCTCATCGGGCTTTTTGTGGGAATCCTGGCAGGCCTCGTGGGGGGTGGAGATGTCTCGTTGGCCACCACGCCACCCATTCCAATCTCCATTTATCAAGCGCCGCTCACGGTCGCGATCCCTTCGCACCCGCAGGTCGTCATCGCGGTCGGCAATTCCGAGTCAATGGATGGAAACCTAACGGGCGCCATCCTCACGGGTTCCGGGTCCCTGCCTTCCACGCTTTCAGAACTGCAAAGCACCGCAGTTCCCTCGCCCGCAATAGCCGTATCACCGGTCAATTTCCAAGTTCCCGCAGGTTTCACTCCACCGATCTCCGGCGGAGCCGTGGGTTCGATGCAGCCCTATACCGTGCAGGTGAATGGCAATTTCGCCGATAACTCGCCCTCTCGGATGAACCTGGCGAAGATCGGATTGATGACCGTCATTACCAATTTCGTCGCCAACACGGATTTTGCGTTGATCGACTACGCGACGGCCACGCCGACTTCGGCGCCGACCTGGGTGTACTACATGAGTCCGGTGGGCCAAAACTTCTCGGTGGCCGATACGGTGCCCGCAGGACAGCGCGGAGTTCCGAATCCCTGCTACCAGGTCCCTTTCACGAGCGATGCGATTAGCACGGCCTGTCTGTCGATGGCTGCCGTCATCAATGGGGGCGGCATCACGGCGCATCCGTGGCTGCTGGTCGGAGCAAGTTCGGATGATGCCGCGATCAACGATGTGTTTTATGACTTGGGCAACGGCACGATACCCCTGTGCGTGGTCTATAGCGGGCCGAGTCACGCGAACCCTTACACCTTCTTTTCCCTGGGGAACTACGAGTCGGCCGGTATCAGTGAGGGCTATGGATCAGCCAAGGGTGACGCCGGTTTCTGCCCGACGGCGACGGGTCCCACGAATGCCGGCTACGTGCCGTTTTCGCAGCAAGTCATGTATGTGAAGCGCGGCTTCTCCTACTGGACCTCGTCCGAAACCTCGAACAGCGGCTTCCTGGCCGTGCCCATGACCTCGTCCGGTGCCGTTCCGGACTTTACCCCAGTCACCGGTTCGGTGGCCAAGATGCTGGCGAAATTCGCCCCGCTTCTGAACCCGGAAACGAACAATGCCAGCACGCCCGAAATCAAGGCTGCCGCGACCCAATCACCGACCGCAGGATTGCTCGCCAAGGCGCTCAATTATTTCGCCACTGGCACCTTTACCGCGACCAACAGCTGTGCGCCCACGCGCTACGTCGTGTTGGTGACCGATGGCTTGCCGACCCGCGATCTGGCCGGCAATAACTGGCCGCCGCTCGGCAGCGCCGCCGCGTTGCCGTCCCCGAACGGCTACGGGGTGAGTGCGACCTGGAATACCGACGGCTCGCTCGCAACCACGAATGATCAAGCGCTACAGGATACGATCACCACCTTGGCTTCCCTCAAGGCCGCCGGGATCAAGACTTACGTCATCGGGCTCGGCGCCGGTGTGACGGGTGGCGGCAATACCCAAGCGTTGGCCGCGCTGACCGCGATGGCCATTGCCGGGGGCACGGGTCAGTTTTTCCCGGCGAATGATCCGACCACCCTGTCCAACGACATGCAGGTGATTCTCGCGGCGATTCAAGCGGGCACGCAGTCCACCGCAACCGCCGCGGTCAATTCCACCAGCATCCACGCAGGCTCGGTGGTCTACCAGGGCCAGTTCAGCACCGGCGACAGCGCGCAGGATTGGAGCGGTAACCTCTTTGCGTTCCCGGTTGATCCGGTCACCGGTGCGGTGAATACCTCCCCGAGTGTGGCGCTCTGGAACGCGCAGGCTCTGCTTGATTCCCAGAACCCATCAACGCGAGTGATCGCAACGTGGGACCCCACGACGAGCGCGGGAACCCCGTTTGAGTGGACCTCCGGAACCCCGGCTCACGGTATCGCGAGCTCAACGCTCCTCGGACAACAGCTATCCACCAACGCGCTCGATTCGAGCGGATCCGATGCGCTCTCGTTCTTGCGCGGCGTACAGTCACTTTCCGCAAGTTCCGGCGGACCTTATCGGCCCCGTGCGCAGTTGCTCGGCGATATCGTTGACAGCGCGCCACTCTACGTAGGTGGTGCGTCGGGTAACTTCACCAGCACCAGTTATGCAAGCTTTGCCAACAGCGTGGCCACGCGCCCCGCTGTCGTCTACGTGGGTGCCAACGATGGCATGTTGCATGCTTTCTCCGCGCTCACGGGCGCCGAACTCTTTGCCTATATTCCGAGCGGGGTCTACTCCAACTTGGAGAAGCTCACCGAGCGCAACTACGCGAGTCAACATAAATTCTTTGTGGATGGCTCCCCGGTGGCGGGCGATGTGAATTTCGGTACCTCTTGGCACACCGTACTTGTCGGTGGCGAAGCCGCGGGCGGGAATTCTATCTACGCCCTCGATGTGACAGCTCCGCAGACGCTCATTACCGAGGCGCTGTTGTCGTCAGCGGTTCTCTGGGACTTCACCGATGTGAACATGGGGGACACCTTCAGCCGGCCCGCCGTTGTCAACGCCAATGAGGGTGCACTGGTTCTCTTCGGCAACGGCTACAACAGCACCGCGCAGAAGCCGTTCTTCTATGCGCTCAATGCACAAACCGGTGCAGTCGTCGGCAAGATTGATGTGTGCTCCAAGGTGGCAACTACCTACTGCAATCTGGCTCTCGCCAACGGACTCTCCTCGGTCACTGCGGTAAGTCTCAATGGTGACTTGTCATCGAACGCAACCTTGGTGTACGCGGGCGACCTGCAGGGCAATATGTGGCGTATCGATATTTCAAACGTCAACCCGGCTTCGTGGACGGTGACGGTGCTCTTTCAAGCACGCACGCCGACCGGTGGCACTTCGGCAACGCCGACCGCGCCGCTGCAACCGATCACCGTGGCGCCTGCGGTCACGCTGAATCCCAACTACCCGCGCTATGTGGGCGAGATGGTATTTTTCGGTACCGGCCAGATGTTCGGTATTCCGGACTTGACGAGCACGACGGCGCAGAGTGTCTACGGCATCTATGACAATAATAGTGTTCCCTCGACGCCGATTATGCGTGCAAGTTTGGTACAGCAAACGCTCACCGCGACCACCATTAACCTGACCGCCGGCGGCACGCTGCCAGGGCGCACAGATAGCGCCAACACGGTGAACCTGCTGCAAAAGAGCGGCTGGTACGTGGACTTGACGCTTGTCGCGGGCGAGCGCGTTGTATCTGACCCGCAGGTCGATAGCGGCGCGGTGGTGGTCACGTCCGTGCAACCCGCAACGAGTACGTGTACAGGGGGCGACTACTCTTGGCTCAACCTGTTCAACTTCGCGACGGGGGGTGCCTTTGCAAGTGCGCCTCTGACACTGACATCACAGATCATCGAAGGGATCTCACTTGGAGAAACCTACGCCGCTGCTCCCCGCGTGGAGATTGATGCAAATGGTCCTGTGAGTCGGGAAATCATGGTGACCGAATCTGGAACAGGGCTGGCTACTTCCCTCAACAACACGGTCCCAATTCAAGGGTTTGATATGTACGGACGCAGCCTGCACCGTACGGCATGGACGGAGTTACACTAATGCGTAAATCAATTATTGATGTTTCCCGGTTTCTGTTATTTACCACCGTGTTGTGCGCGGCCGCCGCCACGGCCACCGTGGCCCTCGAGGGCAGTGTTTCCGGCAAGGTGACCGGGCTGACCAGCCAGTCGATCCAAATTGACGGCGTGACTTACGAGATTGCGCCTAACGAAGCGACTCGCGCGGAACTGGCGAATGTACGGGTCGGCGACTCGGTCACGATTGCGATCGCCGGCCGAGTGGTGAGCCCCGAAATTAAAGTGCGGGTTGTAGAGCACGTCGCCCACAACAACCGCGATTAGGACTTCTTGGAGTTGCTTTATGAAAACACGTAAATCATCGCGAGGGTTCACCCTGATTGAGCTCATGATCGCGGTCGCGATCGTGGGCATTTTGGCCACCATCGCTTATGCGAGCTATGCGACTCAAATTCAACACAGCCGCCGCTCGGATGCGCTCACCTCGGTTGGGGCACTTTCCAGCTCTCTGGAGCGCTGCTACGCGCAAGCGTACGCCTACACCGGATGCACGAATGCGGCGGCCGGAGTTACGGCCAGCCAAAATGGTTATTACTCGATTGCCACCACGGTCGCCGCGACCACCTATACGGTCACGGCCACCCCGGTGGGCGGGCAGGCGAGCGATACAAGCTGCGCGGTGATTGAGCTGAGCAATAGCGGACAATCGGCGACCAATTCCCTGGGTGTGGATGAAACCAAAACCTGTTGGGGTAGCAGCTGACCGCCCAGCAACCGGTCTAAATCACTCGGCCCCCGGAAAGTTAACGAAGCTTCATGCGCGCTTCATCGGGGCGGCTGCCGGGCGCCGCTATTCTGGTGTGCTCATCCATCAATAGCCGTTTGAGGAAGCAGCCATGCGTCTTGCATTCGCCGCGAGCGCCTTGTGCCTCAGCGCCTTGGGTCTCAGCCTTCTGACACAGGCCGCTCAGCCGGTCACGCCTCAGGCCGGCGCGGCTACTGCGACGCCCGCCGCCACGGCGCCAAGCCCCGCACCGGTCGCGAGCGATGCCGCCGCAAAGCATGTGAAGCGCACGGCCTGCCTCAAGGAGGCCAAAACGAAAAAGCTGATTGGCGCGGACAAGACCGCGTTTCTCAAGAGCTGCATTGAGGCGCAGGAGCCCATCTCGGCGAGCCGCCAAGTGCCGCCCGATCGGCCGTAAAGTCTTATTGCTTGCGTGCCGGCGTTGCGGTGATGGTGAGCCTGACACTCTCCGGCGCGGCATTGCTCAATTGCAGAAAGAATGGCCGGGTTCCGAGCAGGTCGAACTGCACGATTTTGTGCGGCGAGCTGCAGCCGTGTTGACCTTGAAAATCGGTCGCGGCAACCAACGCGCCGTCCGCCACCACATCGATCCAGAACGGCATGTCGATCGCCACGCGATAGCTGCCGCTCGCCGGAATTTTGAAGCTCACCAAACCGCCGTAGGATCCCTCGCGCGGGCTTTTCTTCCCGGGCGTGACCGCAAAGCTCACCTGTTCTTGCTTCGAAAGCTTTAGCTCGTACAAATGATTCAACAGCAGCGCCGGGGCTGACTTCGAATCCGCCGCCGCGGCCAATGGCGTCGCCGAACCCGCGAATAACGTGCGCTCGTGCGACGCGTCCCATTTGAAATCCACGCAAGTTTCATCCGCAAGCGCCGGCGCCCCGGCGCTCAACGCGGCAATGAGAACGAACGAACAAATCGAACTCTTAAGCATCTTGCTTGCGTTTCGGTATGTAGAGATCCGTGAGCGTGCCATCAAAGGCCTCCGCGGCGAACGCGACTGTTTCGGACAAGGTCGGATGCGGATGAATCGTCAAGCCGATGTCGGTCGCGTCGGCGCCCATCTCGATGGCCAATGCCACTTCGGCAATCAAATCGCCGGCGCTGACGCCGACAATGCCGGCTCCCAGCAACCGATGAGTCTGTTTGTCGAACAGCAGCTTGGTGAAACCATCATCCCGGTTGAGCGCGAGCGCTCGCCCGCTGGCGGCCCAGGGAAACGTTCCTTTGCCGTATTCAATGCCGCGCTCCTTCGCCTCGGTCTCGGTGAGGCCGGCCCAGGCAATTTCGGGATCGGTGTAAGCAACCGATGGGATGCAGCGTGCGTCGAATGCGGCTTTGTGTCCGGCCGCGACCTCCGCGGCGACTTTTCCCTGATGGCTGGCTTTGTGCGCCAGCATGGGCGCACCGACGATATCGCCGATCGCGAAGATATGCGGCACATTGGTGCGCATTTGCTTATCGACGTCGATGAGACCGCGAGCGCTCACCTTGACGCCGGCCACGCCTGCATTGATGGCATTGCCGTTGGCCGAGCGGCCCACCGCGACCAACACGCGATCAAACAGTTGCGGTTCAGGCGAGTCCGGCCCCTCATAGCTTGCCCGTAAGCCCTCCGGGAGGGCTTCGAGCTTCGTCACCTTGGTCTTCAACAAAATCTTTTTGTAGCGCTTTTCTATGCGTTTCTGCAGCACACGAACCAGATCGCGGTCGGTGCCCGGCATCAGGCCGTCCAAGAGCTCCACCACGGTCACCTCGACGCCGAGCGCGTCGTAGACACAGGCCATCTCCAGGCCAATGATGCCGCCGCCGATGACCAGCAAGCGTTTGCAGTCCACCGGCAACTCCAGCGCGCCGCTGGAATCGATGACTCGCGGATCATTAGGCAATCCCGGCAACAGCGCCGATTCGGATCCGGCCGCAATGATGCATTGCTTGAATTCCACGCGGCGCGATCCGTCGGCACCTTTCACATCGAATGCGTAGGGTCCCACGAATTTGGCTTCGCCTTGGATCACCGTCACCTTGCGCTGCTTTGCGAGCAGCATCAGTCCATTGGTCAATCTCGTGACGACTTTGTTTTTCCACGCACGCAGAAGATCACGGTCGATCTTAGGAGGGTCAAACACTATTCCGTTGGCTGCCATGTCGGCGGCCTCTTCGATAACCTTCGCGGCGTGCAACAGGGCTTTAGAGGGGATGCAACCGACGTTCAAACACACGCCACCCAGTACCGGCCAGCGTTCGATCAAGGTCACCTGCATGCCGAGGTCTGCCGCGCGAAATGCCGCGGTGTAGCCGCCCACGCCGGAACCCAGCACGACCAAGTCGACAGCACCGGCGGGGGCGGCGCTGCCTGGTTTGGGAGCGGCTTTAGCGGTGCTGGCAGCTGCTGGCGCCGGATTCTCCGGGGCCGTCTTCTTTTCGGAAGTGGGCGCTTCAGTCGGCGGCGCCTTAGGCGGCGCCCCGGCCGCTTTGGCGGGTGCCGGCTCAGTGCCGGCCGGCTTCGCCGGTGCGGGGCTTGCGCCCTTCGCCGGCGCGGCGGCATCGGCCTCGACGATCACAATCAACGTTCCCGACGAAGCTGCATCGCCCTTCTTGATTTCGACCGAGCTGATCACGCCGCTCACCGGCGAAGGCACATCCATCGCCGCCTTGTCGGATTCGAGCGAAATCAGCGGATCTTCAACGGCAACCTTGTCGCCCTTTTTGACCAAGACGTCGAGCACTGAGACGCCCTTGACCTCGCCGAGATCGGGTACGCGCACCTCCACGGTGCTCATAGCAAAGCCTTCACATCGCCGAGCGTTTTCGCGAGGAACACCACGAAGCGGGCAGCCTCGGCGCCGTCGATGACGCGATGATCATAAGACAGCGACAGCGGCAGCATCAGCCGCGGGATAAAAGCGCCGCGCTCGTAAACCGGCTTCTGGGTCGACCTCGACACGCCGAGGACTGCGACTTCCGGAGCATTGATGATGGGCGTGAAATAAGTGCCGCCGATTCCGCCCAGGCTCGAAATCGTAAAGCTCCCGCCCTGCATTTCGGTGACCTTCAGTTTTCCGGCCCGCGCCTTCTCGGAGAGCGCGGCCAACGCACGTGCCGTCTCATAGATGCTCAGCTGATCGGCATTTGCAATGACCGGGACAACCAATCCATTTGGCGTGTCGGCCGCGAAGCCTATGTTGAAGTATTTCTTCAAGACCAGATTTTCCCCGCTCTCATCCAGCGAGGCGTTGAATCGAGGAAATTCGCGCAAGGCTAAAATGCAGGCCCGGATGATGAAGACCAAGGGAGTCAAGCGCACTTTCTCTTGCGCCGCCCTGTCCTTGAGCGCGCCGCGCGCGGCCTCAAGGTCAGTGATATCCGCGTCCTCATGCTGAGTCACGTGCGGCAGATTGAGCCAGCTCGCCTGCAATCGTGTGCCGGAAATCTTCTGGATGCGCGAGAGCGGTTTGATCTCGACAGGTCCGAAATGCGCGAAATCCACGGTCGGCACTCGCGGCAACGCCGACCCCGGGGAGGCGCTGGCGGCGGCAATCAGCAACCCTTTGACGTAAGCCTTGACGTCGTCCTGCGTGATGCGGCCCTTGACCCCGGTTCCCTGCACCTTGCCCAAATCCGCGCCCAGCTCACGCGCGAATTTGCGCACGGACGGGCTGGCGTGAGCCGTTGAGAATCCTTTTTCGTCGATCGCGACCAGGCGCACCTCGCTCGGCGCACTTCCTGGCGCAGCAGGGCGCGCAGCGCTCTGCGCAACCGCAGGAGCGGGGCTGGAGGGGGCCTTCTGATCTTCGCTCGCCTCCTTTGCAGCCGGTGCCGCTTTGGCGCCAGCGGGCGCAGCGGGCTTCCCAGACGCCGCGGACTTCTCAGTTGCTGCGGGCTTTTCAGTTGCGGCGGCCTTTTCAGCTGTAGCGGGCTTTTCAGCTGCAGCCGGCTTCTCCACCGCGTCAGCCTTTTCAGCCGGCGCGGCATCCGCCGCGGCGGGCTCGAGCAGCAGGATCACTGAGCCTTCGGATACCTTGTCGCCGGTCTTTAGTTTGACCTGCGCGATCTTGCCCGCGACCGGCGCCGGCACATCCATCGCTGCCTTTTCGGTCTCGATGGTGACTAAGGGCGTTTCCTTTTCGATTTGCTGGCCATCCTTGACCAGGATCTCGATGACGTTGACGTCCTTAAAACCGCCGATATCCGGCACCCGAACTTCAATTGAGCTTGCCATGATCGCCTAGACCGACACGGGATTGGATTTTTCCGGATCGATGCCGAAATTCTGCATAGCTTTGTTCACCGTTTGCGCGTCGATCTTGCCCTCGTCGGATAGTGCTTTGAGCGCGGCAACCACTACGTAGTGCCGGTCGACTTCAAAGAATCGGCGCAGCTCGGCCCGCGAGTCGCTGCGGCCGAAGCCATCCGTTCCGAGCACGGTGTAAGGTCCCGGTACCCATTGCCGAATCTGGTCCGCGACCGTCTTCATGTAATCGGTGGCGGCAATAAAGGGGCCTTCTCGGTCCGCCAAAACTTGCTCAATGTAGGTCTGCTGGCGCGGCTCGCTCGGATGCAGCATGTTCCAGCGCTGCACCGCCAGCGCGCTTCTGCGCAATTCGCTGAAACTCGTCACCGAATAGACATCCGCCGGGACGCCATAGCCACTCTCGAGCAGCTCCGCTGCGGCAAGCACCTCGCGCAATATCGTGCCCGAACCAAACAAGGTCACCCGCACCTTGCCGCGGCCGCCGGTTTTCAGCAGATACATGCCGCTCAAAATGCCCTGCTCCGCGCCGGCGGGCATCGCCGGATGCGCGTAATTCTCGTTCATCACGGTGATGTAATAGAAGACGCTTTCCTGCTCCTGATACATGCGGCGCAGGCCATCCTGCACGATGACCGCCAATTCGTATGCGTAAGCCGGATCGTAGGCCACGCAGTTCGGCACCGTAGTCGCCACCAATTGGCTGTGTCCATCCTGGTGTTGCAGTCCCTCACCCGCGAGCGTGGTTCGCCCCGCGGTCCCGCCCACCAGAAATCCTCGTGCCTGGCTGTCGCCCGCGGCCCAGATGAAGTCGCCGACGCGCTGAAAGCCGAACATGGAGTAATAAATATAGAACGGGATCATGCTCACGCCGTGGTTTGCGTACGCCGTGGCCGCGGCGATCCACGAGCACAGGCTTCCGGCCTCGTTGATGCCCTCCTCCAGAATCTGTCCTTGTTTATCCTCGCGATAAAACATCAGCTGATCGGCGTCCTGCGGCGTGTACAGCTGTCCGACCGACGAATAAATGCCGATTTGCCGAAACATTCCTTCCATGCCGAAGGTCCGCGCCTCGTCCGGCACGATGGGCACGACGTGCCTGCCGATGTTCTTGTCCTTGACCAAGGTGGTCATCATTCGCACCAGAGCCATGGTCGTCGAGATCTCTCGATCCCCCGTGCCCTCGAGCAGCGTGTTGAAGGCTTCGAGCGGAGGAACGGTCAAGGGCGGCGCCAGGGAGCTGCGCGCCGGCAGATAGCCGCCGAGCGCGACGCGCCGTTCCTGCAGATAGCGCATCTCTTCGCTGTCCTCAGCGGGCTTTCTAAATGACAGACCGGCGATTTCTTCGTCGGTTATTTGAATGTTGAAGCGATCGCGCACTTCCTTGAGATTATCGTCCGTCAGTTTCTTCTGTTGATGGGTCGAGTTGAGACCCTCGCCCGCCTTGCCCATGCCGAATCCTTTGACCGTCTTGGCGAGAATGACGGTGGGTGCGCCGACGTGAGCGACCGCGGAGGCATAGGCCGCGTAAACTTTTTGCGGATCATGGCCGCCGCGGTTGAGGTGCCAAATCTCCTCATCCGACATGTTGGCGACCATTTCCTTGGTTTCGGGATACTTGCCAAAGAAATGCTCGCGCGTATATGCGCCGCCCTTGGACTTGAAATTCTGATACTCGCCATCCACGCATTCTTCCATCAGGCGCTTCAAGAAGCCTTTCTGGTCGCGCTCCAGCAGCGGGTCCCAACGCCCGCCCCACAAAACTTTGATGACGTTCCAGCCCGCACCCAGGAAAGCCGCTTCGAGTTCTTGAATGATCTTGCCATTGCCGCGCACCGGCCCGTCGAGCCGCTGCAGATTGCAATTGATGACGAAAATCAGGTTGTCGAGTTTTTCGCGCACCGGCATGGTGAGCGCGCCCATCGACTCGGGTTCATCCATTTCGCCGTCGCCCAGAAACGCCCAGACCTTCCGATCGGAGGGCGCGACAATACCGCGATGCTCCAAGTAGCGCAGAAATCGCGCCTGAAAAATTGCCATCATCGGGCCTAATCCCATCGATACGGTGGGGAACTGCCAGAAGTCCGGCATCAGCCAGGGATGCGGATAGGATGACAAGCCGCCGCCGCGCACCTCTTGGCGAAAGCGCTGCAGCTGGCTCTCATCCAAACGGCCCTCCAGGTACGCGCGGGCATAGATACCGGGGCTCGAATGCCCCTGAATGTAAATCATATCGCCCAGATTATCGGGGCTGCGCGCGCGCCAGAAATGGTTGAAGCCGACCTCATACAGCGTCGCCGCCGAGGCGTAAGTCGCGATGTGGCCGCCATACTCGGAATTCGTGCGATTCGCCTGCACCACCATGGCGAGCGCATTCCAGCGCAGGTAGGCTTCATTGCGCCGTTCCAAGGATCGATCTCCGGGATACTCCGGCTCCTGCGCCTTGGAAATCGTATTGAGGTACGCCGTGTTCGGCTTAAATGGCAGGTACGCGCCGGACCGGCGGGTGAAATCGACCAGCTTTTCCAGCAAAAAATGTGCACGCTCCGGACCCTGAGCACGCATGACCGAATCGATGGACTCAAGCCACTCTTGGGTTTCCGTAGGATCGATATCTTCGAACGGCGATTGTTGCGTCATAGAAATGCACACCTACCCACGTGTCCTGTTAAGATGCCAGGCACGTTACAGCGCCCCTGCGCTAACTGCCATATTGTCTACCCTCACTATCTTCGGGGTTTGGTTTTTCACGGTCAAGCAAGGCGATACCTGTACGGTTTTTGAGATATGCCGATTCGCTTGCCCTTAGACCATCTTCTCGTGCCGATGCGCCAAACTGGCGAAACGGTGAGCGCATCAAGCCTCGCGCGCTACGCGAGCGCCATACTGTTTTTGCCGCTCGCGCCATCCGCTGCAGATTGGCAGGCGCTGCCGTATGCCGCGATGCTGCGCGCGCTCCACGAGCGCAAGGTTCGCAAGGCCGGCGATACTTTTCACCTGCGAGTGGGTCCGAAAGCCCAAACCTTGTTGGTGGTCGCCTGCCTCGCCACCGAGGCGAGCACCTTTGAGCGCTTGCAAGCGGCCGGCAAGCTCGCGCGCAGTGCGCTCGAAGGCGATCCAAAAACGCTGCTGATCTGGCAGCAAGGCTGCAAAGCCGATGCAGTCGACGCGGCCGTCCATGCGATGATCGCGGCGCTGCAAGCGGCCGCCTTTCGCTTTGCGGCGTTCAAAAGCCAGCCCAAATCACGCGCCCTGCTTCTACATATTGACCTCGCGCGGGGCGAAAAGTTGCCCGAGATGGATTTGACCCTCGCGACCGCAGCCGGCAACAATCTTGCGCGATGGCTGACCGCTTTACCGCCCAACTCACTGGATGCCGCCGCCTATCGCCGGTTGCTGAAGCAATTTGCGCAGCGCCTGAAATTGACCTTCAAATTCTATGGCGAGACGCAGCTCAAGCGTTTGGGGTGCGGCGCCTTCCTCGCGGTCGCGCGCGGCAATGCCATGCGCGATGCGGGCATCGCCATGCTGTCCTATCGTCCGCGTGGCGCTGCAGCACCCGCGATCAGCCTGGTCGGCAAAGGGATCTGCTTCGACACGGGCGGCACGAATTTGAAGGCCCACAAAGGCATGTTGGACATGCATACCGACATGGAAGGCAGCGCGGTCGCGCTGGGCAGCCTGTACGCGCTGAAGATGCTGCGCTCGCCGCTGTCGGTCGATTGTTGGCTCGCGATCACGGAAAACCGCATCGGTCCGTTCGCCTACAAGCCGCAGGATGTCGTGCGTGCGGCAAATGGTACGACCATTCAGGTCATTCATACCGATGCCGAGGGGCGGATGGTGCTGGCTGACGCGCTGTGTCTCGCCGCGGCCAAGAAGCCGCGCGCGATCATCGATTACGCGACGCTCACCGGTGCCTGCGTCCACGCGCTCACCGAGCGCTACAGCGGTGCGTTCACGAATCGCCCCGAGGCTCGCGGCTTGATCGAGTCCGCGGGTGTCAGCAGCGGCGAGCGCGTCTGGTGCTTCCCGATGGACAGCGACTACGACACGGATTTGGAGAGCACCGTTGCCGATGTGCTGCAGTGTTCCGCCGATGCCAAGGGCGATCACATTTTGGCGGCGCGGTTCTTGAGCCGGTTTGTACCGAATAGCGTCGCATGGCTGCACCTGGATCTCTCCGCGGGCACCCGTCACGGCGGACTGGCGCATGTCACGACCGAGATCACCGGATTTGGTGTGCGCTACACCTTGGATCTGCTGCGCCGTGGCTGGCCGGCACGGACGGCGGCGGCATGAATCGCCTGACCATCCAACGGCCGGATGACTGGCACGTGCATTTGCGCGACGCCGAGGCTTTGAAGGCGGTCGCGCGCTTCACCGCCGAGCGCTTCGGGCGCGCCATTGTGATGCCAAATCTTAAAGCCGCGATCACCACCACCGCACTGGCCGGCGCCTATCGGCAGCGCATCGTGGCGGCCCTGCCCGCGGGCAGCCGATTCGAACCGCTCATGACCTTGTACCTGACGAACGACACTTCGGCGGATGAGATCGATCGTGCCAAGAATTCCGGATTCATCCACGGCGTGAAGCTCTATCCGGCGGGCGCGACCACGCACTCGCAGGCCGGCGTCACCGACATCGAGCATGTCTATGGCGTGCTGGCGCGCATGGAAAAAATCGGCATGCGGCTGCTGGTGCATGGCGAGTCCCCTGGGATCGACGTCGATGTGTTCGATCGTGAAACGCACTTCATCGACACGGTGCTTGCGCCGCTGCTGGAACGCTATCCCGCACTGCCCGTGGTGTTCGAGCACATCACCACGGACCGCGCGGTCGAGTTCGTGCGCACCGCACGCAACGGTGTGGCTGCGACCATCACGCCGCAGCATCTGCTGCACAATCGCAATGCGCTTTTTATGGGCGGTATTCGCCCGCACTATTATTGCCTGCCGATCTTGAAGCGCGAGCGCGACCGGCAAGCGCTGCTTCAGGCCGCGACCAGCGGCAATCCCCGCTTTTTCCTCGGCACGGACAGCGCGCCGCACGAGCGCGGCACCAAAGAGACTGCCTGCGGTTGCGCCGGAATGTTCACCGCGCATGCGGCCATCGAGTTATATGCGGAAGCATTTGAATCGGCCGGCAGGCTCGATCGGCTGGAAGGGTTTGCCAGTCACTTCGGCGCCGACTTCTATGGCCTGCCGCGTCACACGGACACGATTACTTTGCTCAAGGATCCCTGGACGGGGCCGCCGCACTTGGCATTCGCCGGCGGCACCTTGATCCCCTATCGGGCCGGCGAGCCGATTGCCTGGCGTCTGGCCACACCGTAAGCATGTCGCAGCTTCCACCCATTACCTTTGCAACGCGCTTCCGCGGATTCTTGCCGGTGGTCATCGACGTCGAAACCGGCGGCTTCAACTCGCAAACCGACGCGTTGTTGGAAATTGCGGCGGTACTCATCGAGATGCGCAGCGACGGCACGCTGGCGCGCGGCGAGACACATCGCTACCACGTGATTCCCTTTCCGGGTGGAAATATGGAACCGGCCTCGATGGCCGTGACCGGTATCGATCCGCATCATCCATTGCGGCCCGCGATCTCCGAAGAAGATGCGCTGCAACGCATCTTCAAGGAAGTCAGGAACGCGATTCGAATGGCGGATTGCACCCGCGCCGTACTGGTCGGCCACAATGCATCGTTTGACCTGAACTTCTTGAACGCCGCGGTCGCGCGCGCGCAGGTGAAGCGCAATCCCTTTCATCCGTTTTCAAGTTTCGACACCGCCACACTGGGCGGCATCGCCTTCGGACAGACCGTGTTGATGCGCGCCACCTTGGCCGCCGGTCTCGAGTGGGATACCGCTTCGGCGCATTCCGCGGCCTATGACGCCGAGCGCACGGCGGATCTGTTCTGCATCGTGTGCAATCAGTTTCAAGGCGTATTCGATGCCGGCCGCAGACGTTTGGCGGCCATGGGGCCGCTGCAAGTCGAGGTGGATCCTCTTGACCCGAAGGAGCCTCTCTAGGCGGCTACGGCGCCGGCCTCCGCCAGCAACTGCTTCAACTCGCCGCTCTTGTACATCTCCAAGGTGATGTCGCAGCCACCGACCAATTCGCCATTGACGTAGAGCTGCGGGAAGGTCGGCCATTTCGAATAGGTCTTGAGCGCTTCGCGCACTTCCGGGTCTTCGAAAATATTGATATGCGCGAACTGCGCCTTGCAAGCTTTCAGAGCGCCCACGGTCTGGGCGGAAAACCCGCATTGCGGAAAATCCGGCGTGCCCTTCATGTAAAGCACCACGGGGGCCGCGGATAGCTGGCTCTTGATTCGTTCAATCGCGTCCATAATCGACAATCTCCACGTTATTGATCCAATTGTACGATAACCCTCAGGGCCGTACCCATTCGCATCGTTGAATTATTGGGGTCAGTCCCCTATTCTTCCAGGCCTGCCGCAACGCAAAATCCGCGCCGTGGCACGCTCCGACGCAAAAAACATATGGAGGGGAATCGCATGAACCCATTAAACACCGTCAAATGGCCTCTAATCATCGGATTCGTGCTCGCTGTCGTGATAGCGGCCCTGGTGGAGGGTGGCCTCAGCTTTAACTCAGTCACCCTGGCGGCGCTCACGCGCTGGCTGCACATCATCGCCGGCGTGTTCTGGATCGGCCTGTTGTACTACTTCAACGCCGTGCAAACGCCTGCCATGGCGGTCGCCGCGGCCGACAAAGGCGGTCCGGGCGGCGCCGGCATCAACAAGTACGTCGCACCGCGCGCGCTGCTGTGGTTTCGATGGTCGGCGCTCCTGACGTGGCTTATGGGCGCCTGGCTGCTCTCACAGACTCACGGCCGCTTTGTCAGCGCCTTTACCTTGAGCCTGATGGATAACCCGACCTCGCGCCCGAATCTCATTATTGGCATCGGCGCCTGGCTCGGCACCATCATGCTTTTCAACGTCTGGGGACTGATTTGGCCCAACCAGAAAAAGATCTTAGGCATCGTGCCCGCGACCGATGAGCAGAAGGCGAAGGCGCGCAAGGTCGCCCTGTACGCCTCGCGCACGAACTTTCTGCTCTCCATCCCGATGTTGATGTGCATGATCGGACCGATGCACGGACTGCCATTCTAAATGGCACATGTGGCGCCGTTGCCGGGCCCCAAGCCTGCGGTACCGGTTCCTGACGACCTGCGGCAGCAGGTTGCA
>DATNKC010000005.1:0-22736 GCA_035603615.1 Steroidobacteraceae bacterium
CCTCGGGAACATCGGGGAAGCGCAATATGGGATAACTGGCCCAATCCACGCTCGTGACTTTGGATTGGTTAAACAGGAGTTCTTCTTTGAGCACCCGGCTCACCGTCTGCACCACATTGCCTTCGATTTGATTGCGTAAACCGTCGGGATTGATGATTTGACCGCAGTCGTGCGCGACAAAGAAGCGTTTGACGGCGATCTCGCCGCTATCGCGATCGACCTCGACTTCGCACACCACGCCGACGTAGGTCCTTACCAACTCGTACTTCGTATACGCGAGCCCGTGGCCCGTGTGCTTGGCGCCATGCGACGATCGGGTCCAGGTGCGCCACGCACTCAAGGTGGCCACGCGCTCTAACAACGCCTTGCCGCGCTCATCTTGCAAATAGCGCAACCGCGCTTCGAGCGGATCCGTCTTTGCGTGCGCCGCAATCTCATCAAAAAAGGATTCATTGGCAAAGGAGTTTTGCATGCGGCCGGGGGAACGAATCCACGCCGGTTTGAAGGGCGTGCTCTCGAGCCGATGCGCCGTGGTTTTTACATTATCGATGGCGTAAGGAATGGCCAGGTCCTGAATCACGCCGCCGGGACTCAAGGAGCCGAGACTATTCAGCCCCGCATGATCGGCACCGACCAAGGCGACGAAGCCTGCACCCCCGTTCGGGATAAAAAGCTCCGATTCCCAGGCGGTAATCTTGCCGCTGGCGTCGAGGCCCGCGCGCATATCGAGCAGGGTCGGCGGTCCTTTCGGGTCCCAACCATGCTCATCGGCCCGCATCCACTGCACCCTCACCGGCGCATTGACCGCACGCGCGAGTAGCGCAGCATCAGCCGCCGCGTCTTCATGGCCATTGCGTCCATAGCAGCCCGAACCGTCGATGTAGACGCAATGCACCTGCTCATCCTTGAACGAAAACATCGCGGCCAATTGCTTCCGCAGGTTGTGCGTCGACTGAGACGCGCTCCAACAGGTGAGATGATCGCCGTCGAATTGCGCGACCGCGCAGGACGGCCCGATCGAGCCATGCGTGTGGATCGCGAAATCATAAGTGGCCGCGAGGCGTTGCGCCGCGTCACTCAATGCCTTGGCGGAGTCACCGGTATTGCTGGTGACATCATCTTTGAGAATCTTGGTGTGGCGAACGTGTTCCCACAATTCCATTCGATTGGGTAGGCCGTACCACTCCGACCAGGTCGCCGCCAAGCGCCGCGATCCTCTGATGGCTGCCCATTCCGTTTTTGCCACCACGCCGAGAAAATTTTCCTGACGCACGACTTTCACGATGCCGGGAATGTCTGCGATGGACGTTTCATCGACGCCCAGCAGCGTGGCCCCGATCGCCGGGGGCCGTATTACACGGCCGTGAAGCATGTCCGGCAGCGCGAAGTCCTGCATATAGGTGAATTGGCCGGTAATCTTGTCTGGGATGTCGAGGCGCGGCTGCGACTTTCCCACCAGCTTGAAGTCCTTAGGCGCTTTCAAGGGTGCTGTCTTGTCGAGCTTCAGCGACAGCCCTTGTTTGTCGAGGAGTGCTGCCAACGGCACCGGTTCCCCCTGCGGCGCGTGCACCATACCGTCTTCTATGCTCAGGCTCTCCGGCGGAACCTTAAAGCGCCTGCCCGCCTCGATGAGCAAGGCGCGCCGCGCAGTCGCCGCCGCCTGCCGCAATTGCACGCCGCCATTCTGGATTGATAAGCTACCGAACGTGGGACCTTGATCCGGCGTCAAGTCCGTGTCGCCCTGAATGAGAACGACTTTCGAAAATGAAACGTCCATCTCATCGGCCACTATTTGGGTGAGCGCCGTGCGCACGCCGGTACCCAAATCCACCTTGCCTGAGTACACCGACACGGTGCCATCCGGGTTGATGGCCAAAAAACTCTCGACGCTGCCGAGGTCCACAGGTTTCTTTGCCGCTTGAGGTGCGCCGAGTCCGCGCTCGAGCGGAATCGCAAAGCTGACGATCAAAGCGCCCGACAGTTGCAGCGCGGTGCGACGACTGAATACTGCTGCCATGAGCGCTCCTATCGCGCCGCGCGCATCACGGCGCGAACGATGCGCAAATGCGTGCCGCAACGGCAAAGATTAGCGCCCAGCTCGTCGCGCACTTGCGCTTCGGTGGGTTTCGGTACGCGTTTCAAAAACGCCGCGGCCTGCATGATCATGCCGTTGATGCAGTAGCCGCATTGCACCGCCTGCTCATCGATGAAGGCCTGCTGCAAGGGATGCAGCCCTTGCGGCGAACTCAACCCCTCAAGCGTCGTGACATTGCCCTTGATCACGCCGATTGGATAAACGCACGAGCGAATCGCGCCGCCGTTTAGGTGCACGGTGCAGGCGCCGCACTGGCCCAATCCGCAACCGAAGCGCGGCCCGTGCAGCTTCAAATCATTTCTAAGGAAGTAGAGCAGCGGCATCGCCGGATCGTCGCAGTCCGCCACGACCTCTTTGCCGTTCACGTTGAATTGGAACTCCGGCATGCTTTAGACCTCGGCCGATATGCGTAAACGTAAGTGTCGCTCCAATACAACTACTTACGCAAATTCTTTCTCCAGCCTTGTGACACCCGGCGCCAGCCATGCTGCCGGCCACAGCACCTTGTGCCAATTCTCAGGCTATCGAAACCGGTAGTTTAGATCGACGCCCGCGGTCAGCGGCTGGTTGGTTTCGATGCGGGTAAAACTAGGTTGGGGCTCATTTTCCGTAAACATGCTCTCCAGCTGCGCATGCTTGTTCGTGACGTTATTGACAAATGCCGTGGCGCTCCACGTATCGCGAAATTTAACTCCGGCCCGGATATTGGTCAGGGTATATGAGGGTAATTGGATGTACGTACCGGTGAATTCGTAGGGATTCGGGAAAGAGATCGAATAGCGCGGGCCGGTGTACGTGGTCTCCACTCGGGCCGTGAATGTGTATGAGCTACCAAGCGGTCTGGAGTAGTCGAGAGCGGCGGTCCCATTCACCGGCGCGACGTCCGGCAGCTTGTGGATCGGGGCGATCACCCAATGCGGGCCCCCGTCCAGATATTCATATAGGTAGCCGGCCGCGACTTCGAACTCAAATCCCGCGCCCAGATCGGCGCGCGTGTCGATGTCGGCGCCGTAGATATGGGCATAATTGCCATTGATGTTCAGCGCCCAGTCGTTGGGAAACGCCTCGAGTTGGACGTGCCGCCAGTCCTCATAATAGATACTGGCGTTCACCGTCAGGCGTCGATCGAGCATTCTGGCTTTCTCGCCAAGCTCGTAGCTCAAGACACGATCTGGTTCGTACGTGGAGGGCCACTTGCCGCTTGTGTAACCCTGCTGCTGGAAAGCTCCTCCCCAGGCGGCACCGGTGGTCGGGTAGACAGCATTGCCTCCGCCCGGCCGGAAGCCGCTCGCCACGGTTGCATACGCCATCAGGTCCGGGCTGAAGACGTAGGACAGATTAAATTTTGGATTGAAACTAGTCGACGACAGCGCGATAAGGCCGGAACATGAGGGCGTGGCGGCTCCGTTGCCCGATCCCCAGCCGCTGATGCAGGAAGAGAAGCGATAATCGTAGTGATTCACGCGGGCGCCGACATCGACTTTAAGCTCATCGGTCAGCGCATAAGCGGCGTCGACGAAACCGGCGTACTGCGTGAGTGTGGTAGGTGAGTACGCATCGAACCAGTTGGGTGTCGTTGCCGGCGCGAGCGTGCCGAGATCCATGAACGCAGAGTAATTCGGCGTCGTCCCGTTGAAGTCCCACAACGAATAGAAGTCGCTGTAATAGAGCCCGGTGACCCAGCTGAGGTTTCCGCTCCCTTTCGACGTCAATCGCAGCTCCTCGCTGAACTGATGAGAAGGATCGAGTTCTGCACCGTGCTCGGGGCCGGATCCGGTCGCGCCATAATATCCAGGGTTTGGAAGACCGTTGTTAGAGGCGTAGGTAATTCCTTCGAGCGGATTATTGAAGGCCTCGCCGGCCTCCTCTACCTGAGTGGAGTATCGGCTCCAACGCGCGGTGCTCGAGGTCACGTCGAACGCTGGGAAACTGTAATTCACATTGACGCTGTAGGCCGTCAGCGAATCGGTCAACGGTTCTGCGATATCGAAAGGTTGATAGTGCGCCAGGGTACCCGGAGCGCTGTCATAGGCACTGATGCCGTTTTGCGTGCTGGTCAGGTGAAAGTATGAGGGCGTGACCGTCAGATTTTCCGTCGGCTTCCACAGCAGACTCACGCGCGCCGCATAGGATTGATAGGCATTCGAGCCCGGATATTGCTTCTCGACGGGCGCGTTCTGGACATCGCCGCGCACGGTGCCAACGGGGTTTCCACCGGCTAATGGAAAAGGGCTAACCACGATGCGATCGATCCAACCGCTGGTATAATTCTCCGTCCCCGCCATCCGTAATGCCAAGGTGTCGTCTACAAGGGGCAGGTTAACCATCAAACTGTCCTTGTGATTGAAACCACCACCTTCGGTACCTGATAAGACGCTCTGTGCCGTCGATTGAAACTGCGACAAGTTCGGCTGGTTGGTAATCAATCTTACCGTGCCGCCCATCGAACCCGATCCGAAGAGCGTGCCTTGGGGCCCGCGCAGAATCTCGATGCGATTCAGGTCATAAAGGTCGGGATCGATCACCACGTGACCATTTTGAGCACTTGCCGGTCCCGTCAAGGGAATATCATCGAGATAGAAGCCCACCGTCGCGGAGTTGCCGCCGCTCGAGGTCATGCCGCGCATCTCGATCTCCGTCTGGCTAGGCCCTTCGCTCTTCAGCGAAACGCCGGGCGTGCCCTGGGCCAAAGCGGCCAAGGAGGCGACGCCGCGAGCCAGCAAATCATCTCCGCTAACCGCCGAAATACTGATCGGCGTGGTCTGTACCGTGGAGACGCGTTTCTGCGCGGTTACGACAATTTCATCGATCGGGTTCGAATTTTCGGCAACCGCGGGCGCGTCACAGTGCGCTTGATGCGCGGAGAACAACGCCATGACGCACAACGACGCGACCACGGAGCTTCTCGTCGCAGATCTCCCATGCACCATCGAACAAACACCAATGGCCATCGCATCCTCTCCATTTTTTCATCGACGCCATTCCCCCTTGGAATTAATGGTGAGTTCGCGAGCTGTAAATTTGTTGTAGTGAATTGTGCGTACGGCGTATTTATTCGGCAGTTTTCCTCATCTACTTTGAATCGAGATCGCTGAGCGCACGACATTGGTGCGGCGTGTGCGAGCATGCGCCTCCATTCAGTGCGCTCGGCACATGACGTACGGCGCGCAAATCAAGAACGGTTACTTGGCGCCGAAACTTTCTCGCAGCTCCTTTGCAGCCAGCCGGCTGAAGAGAGGAGCGAAATTGCGCTGCGCTGAAACGCTTGCATCCCTATTGACCAGTAGAAACTCCATCCTGGCGTCGCTCCAGGCAGGCCAATTGGGCAGTCCCTGAGCATTGGGATCGCCGGATTTTGCGAAGTTGGTCCAATAGGTCTGGAGTAGGTTCGAGAGCGCCGCATCATCCGTGGTGAAAGGCAGCCATTGCCAGGTTGGGTCAGCCAAGCTTCCAAAAACATAAGGCACTTCCAGGCTGTGGAATGCACCAAGCTCAGCCTCACCCTTGCCCGGAATCGATCGATCGAAGCGGTACACAAAAACGCGCTGGCCGGAATCGTTGGCGAGACTCGCCATGGCGCCGACAGGGCAAGCGGCGATCAGATCATTGGCAACCTGATCGAGTCCAGCGGTTCGACTCACCAGGATTTTGCCGAAATAGAGCGCGATGGCCGGATTGGTCCAGATTCCAAAATACGGTTGGGCGGCCGCCGAGAATCTTTTAAAGCCGCCACTTTCTGCGACGCTATTCTGACTCCCCGACGGCTTGGACGCTGCCGCGGAAAGACGAAAGGCGCTGAGTTCGCGTCCATTGATGCCGATCAATAAATCCACTTTTTGAATTGAACCGCTAAGAAAGGCTTGCTGAGGCGATTGGGGCAGCACCCACCCGTCCGTCGTCGCTGAAGTGATGTCGGCAGGGAAATGTTCCTTCGCCTGGATCACCAGTTTTTCAACCTCGGCGGCAGGCAGGGCGCGCAGTCGTTGCAGTGCCGTCAACTGTGAGTCTGACGGCGCCAGAGCACTCACCGCGCTCCCGAAGGCTTCCGCCTCCGACAATGATCGCGACTGCTCAAACGCCGGACCGCTCTCGGAAATAACGCGTCGAAACAATCCGGTCGAGAGCGGCGAGGCCATGAGCCGTGCGGCGTCGATCGCGCCGGCTGACTCGCCAAATAAGGTGACATTGTCAGGATCTCCACCGAATTGAGCGATGTTTCGCTTTACCCAGGCGAGTGCAGCGAGTTGGTCTAACAATCCATAATTTCCCGACCCGTGATGCGGCGATTCTTTGCTGAGCTCAGGATGACTGAAAAATCCCATCACCCCCAGTCGATAATTCAAGGTGACCAATACAACGCCGTGCTGGGTCAACGACACACCGTCGTACGTCGATTGGGTCCCGCTTCCGACAGTATTGCTGCCCCCGTGCAGCCAGACCATGACCGGCAGCGCCTGTTTCGCGGGCCACTGCGGCGCCCAAACATCGAGGTAAAGGCAGTCTTCGGACGATTGGACCGGAGGCTGCGCGAAATTTGAGCCATACGCCTCGGCCATCGGGGCGATAAAGGGAACGAGGCCCGCCGCGCGTTGCGTGCAAGCACTTCCGGGCTGACTCGCCTCTTTCACACCTTGCCAGGGGACCACCGGTAGAGGCGCCGCCCACCGCAATTCGGCCACGGGCGGGCGCGCATATGGAATCCCTCTGAAGGCGACGGTCGAGCCGATATAAGTCCCGCGCAGCGCTCCCGCATCGATCTGCACGAGCGCATCACTTCCCGTTGCGGCACCCGCCAGCGGCGATGAGCGCTTCGGAAAACTGGCGGCTGTGTAACTTGGGTAGTGTCCGCCTCGACCTCGTACGTAGAGCACAGAGACAAGAACCCCCAGCACTACTACGCCGGCTACCCAAAATGTTTTTTTCCAACTAGTCCGCACGATTCACTCCCTCGTAGTCGCCATGATCGTTAACAGGCATATCGAGTCATCTTTCGATTGCGAGTCTAACTCACCGAACCGGAGCAAGAATGGAGTGACGACAGTCTGAGGCGGCAAGAATCATCGATCAGGAAGCGGGTTTGAGTCGATGGTTCGTGCGAATGAAATCGTCGATTTTGAGGTGGGTGGCTGGCCCTTTTTTTGGTGTACTTAAGTCTTTGTTTTTCCATATGTTACAAAACATACTTAACTATACATCGACACGCCATTCACCTGTTCTTCCGGCGGCAACGGTTGCCGCAAGAGCGAGCGCTGATGCAAGATGAAATCGCGCGTTCGAGCGCGAAAGCGATCAAGGCAAAAGGAAACAAAGGAAAATGGGGAGAAGTCGCGCGGAACTCGGCGCCTCAGCGCTTGAGCACTATGAGCTTAAAGGCTGGGTTGCGGTCCCCGGCTTCTTCTCCGCCGCGCAGAGCGCCCAGTTGATGCGATTCGCGAACGAGGTCTGCGAGCTGCCGGAGGTCGCGGGCAAACAGATGCTCTATCGCGAAGCGAGCCTTCTGGATACACAGGCTCGCGTCTTCCAGCGTGTCGAAAATTTTTGCTCATATCACGCGGGTTTCGACAAGCTCATACGCGGCAGCCGATTGGAGTCGGCGGTCGAGCAACTGCTCGGCAGCCCGTCGGTTCTGTTCAAAGAAAAGATCAACTTCAAAATGTCGGGCGGCGCGGGTTTCGAGCCGCATCAGGATCAGCAGGCAGGATGGTCTCGCTACGCGCCGCTGTTCGTCACTGCATTGATATCGATCGATCCGGCGACGCGCGAGAATGGCTGCTTGGAAATTGCGAACTGCCCCCGCCAATCCGGACTGATTGGCCGGGAGTGGGAACCGCTCGCTGCCTCCGACATGGCTGGCTTCGAACTGATGCCCGTCCCCACGGGCCCGGGCGATGTGGTGTTCTTCGACAGCTTCGTTCCTCACGCATCGGGACCCAATCTGACCTCTCACGCGCGGCGTGTCCTGTATGTGACCTACAACCGTGCATCGGACGGAGATCATCGGGCTTCCTATTACACGGACAAGCGCGCGAGTTTCCCGCCCGATATCGAGCGCGCGCCCGGCGTGGAATATCGCTTCCGCGTCTAGCGGCGCAGGTCCAAGGGAACTCTTGAACGACCAACCCCAGAACGATTCTGTCTTTTATCAGAGTTACGTGCATCTCTTCGCGCGGATCTTCGTCCGGCCTTTGCTCGGGACCTGGGTACGGCCGAATCATTTGACGGGGCTGCGGTTGCTGACCGGCCTCGCCGCTTGCGCATTGCTAGCGGTGGGAAGCCGCAATACCGCGGTGTGGAGCGGCATCCTGTGGGTTGTCAGCTGCGTTCTTGATCGAGCCGATGGTGAACTGGCTCGCATGGGGAATCTGCGTAGCAACAGCGGCAAGGTGCTGGATTTCTACTCGGATTTGATTCTGGACTCGTTTTGGTTCCTCGGTGCCGGCATTGGTCTGCGCCACAGCTCACTCGGCGAATACGCGACGCCGCTCGGGATCCTTGCGTGCGGCTCGATGCTACTCGTTATGTGGAGTTCTGAATTGTTGGAGAGGCTAAGCGCACCGGGAGTGAAAGCATTCGACTTCAAGGGCGTCAAACGCTTTCACCCCGATGATTTGTTGTTCCTGCTCGCGCCTTTCACTTGGCTCGGCTGGCTGGTTCCGATTCTCGTCGCATCCAGTGTCTGCACGCCGATTTTCGCGATTGTCATCACCGTGCGTTACTTCATGTTGAAGAGACGTATCGCCGTCACCTAATGAAGCTCGCGGCGCGTATTGCCCTGATCGCAGGTCTCAGCGTGATGATTCTGCTCATCGCCCGTGAAGGCGCAGTGGGCATCATCAAACTGCTGTCGAAAGCCGGCTGGATGCTGCTCTTGCTGCTGCCACTGCATGTATTACCGCTGCTGCTCGATGCGGCCGGTTGGCGCGCGATCATTGTCGCACGCTGTAAGTTGTGGACGCTCTTCTTGATCGCAGTCGTACGTCAGGCTGTCAACGGATTATTACCGGTGGCGAATATCGGCGGTGAGCTCGTCGGCATAAGGCTGCTTGCGCGCACGGGTGTCGATGGCACATTGGCTGCCGCGAGCGTGATCGTCGAAGTGCTGCTGACAGTGGTTGGTCAGTACCTTTTCGTGGCGCTCGGCGTCGTGTTCCTGCTGCAAGTTACTCAGGCAATGCGACTGACCAATGAACTGCTGTTAGGCCTTGCCGCGAGTGCGCCGGTAATTGCCCTATTGATCGTACTGTTGCGGCATGGCTCGGTATTCGAGCGTCTGCAACGCATGGCCGCACGGTTCGGGCCCAACCTGCAGAACTCGGGAGTCGCCATCCGAGGCGCCGACGTCGATGCCGCGATAGGCACCCTGCTTCGAGCACCCGCACGTTTGACGCGGGCATTTGGCTGGCAATTTGCCGGTCTGCTCGCCGAATGCCTCGAGACCTGGGCGACCTTGTGGTTCCTCGGGGTATCCGTCGGGTTCTCGAAGGCGTTGATCCTCGAAAGTTTGACGCAGGCCGCACGGCAATTCCTGTTCATCGTGCCTGCGGGGCTTGGCGTGCAAGAGCTGGGACTGGTAGCGGTGGGTTACGTGCTGGGTATCGGCAGTGATGCCGCGCTCGCCCTTTCCCTCGCGAAGCGGATGACGAGAATCGTGTTTGGCGTTCCGGCGCTTCTCGCGTGGCAATGGACCGAAACAAAGGAGGGTCTTAAGCGCTTCCGTCGCCGCAGCGAGAGTTGAGCCCGCCGGGCCTATGATTCTTTAGGCAGCCACCTTGCCGTTGTCCGCGTAGATCAGGCGGCCGGGCCCCAGCCGCGCCACGATTTCGGGCAGGCTGGAGTTGGCGACGGCGAAGCAGCCCTGGCTGCGGCCGAGCATGCCGGAGTGGCCGATCATTTCCTCATTCACGTACCAGGCCCCATGCACCACGATCGCGCGCGAGAAGGCGTTGCTGTTCGTCGCGTCCAGTCCCTCGAGCCGCATCGAGCGACCGTGAGCGCCGACGTAGAGGGAACCCGTTACATACGCTCCGGCGGAGGTCGCATTCGAGTGAGGCTCGTTGGAGAAGCGCTCGAGCCATCCCGTGTGAGCGGGGTCGGAGCCCCTGCCATGCGCAACCAAGTGCGAGCGCACGCTGCTGTCGGCGAGATTCACCAAGTGAAATCGGGGTGCGCGCGAGGGAAGGGAGAAGTCGGCGACGCCGATAAAATCCCGGTAGCTGATGCGGTTGTGATGTTGCTGGAGAGCATCCAGCGCGCGCCGCAGCAAACCGGGGTCGATCTGGCCGTCGCCGCCGTCCGTTCGGCCGAGAGCGAACCTCGCCCCGGCGGACGCGGAAGCAAGACCCGCGAGTGCAACATTGATAAAAAAACGGCGCGAAAGTACCAAGACATACAACTCCGGCGACAGTAAGCTTACTTACTGACTTGATTCATAGGGAGAAGTTCACATGTCTGTCTTGGGACGAGCGATTCGACCGCTTTGCCTGGTGCTGAGTGTCATGGGTGGCGCGGCGGTACAGGCTCCGGCGCTGGCCGATTCGGTGCCCTTCTGGGGCGCCAAAACCTCCGTTCCGATCGACACGCCCATTAATCAACTGAAGAAAGGCGAGTTTCTGTGGATGGGCGAAGCCGTGACCGCGGGTCCCGTGGTCATGGTCGTCAGCATCACAGAACAGCGAGGTTATGTTTACCGCAACGGTATCCTGATCGGGGCGACTACGGTCAGCACTGGCCGTCCGGGTCACCTGACCCCTACCGGGGTTTTTACGGTCCTGCAAAAGCAAAAAGAGCATCGATCGACCATCTACGACGGCGCGCCAATGCCCTACATGGAACGACTTACGTGGGGCGGCATCGCGCTGCACGCCGGGGGATTGCCTGGTTACCCCGAGTCGCACGGTTGCATTCACTTGCCAAGCGAATTCGCGCAGCTGCTCTTCGACATTTCGCCCAACGGCATGACCGTTGTGATCGGTACCGACAAAAGCGAGCCAGAGCAGGTCGCGCATCCAGGATATCTCGCGCCAGTGAAGTTTGTCGGCGGCCAGCCAATCGACCCCGAAACATTTACGCCGACGGAGGACGAGAGTTGGCAACCCGAGTTGTCTCCGAGCGGGCCGGTCAGCATCGTGCTCAGTCAGGCCAGTCAACTCGTCGTCGTGTATCGCAATGGAATAGAGATCGGCCGAGCGCGGTTGACAGTCACAGGCGATGCGCCGCTGGTCGATCACGCGCTGGTGCTCAGCGAGGGCCCGAGCAGCGTGCCCGACCCCTACGTTCCCGATCCAACGAAATTTAGATGGTTGAGGATCGGCGTGCCCGGTCACATCGGAGAACAAGGTACTCAGGTAGATCCGAACGCGGTTGCCAGAATAAAGATGCCTGCCGACTTCGCGGCCCGGCTCAATGGAATACTGACGCCGGGCGCGACATTGTTTGTGACCAATGAAGCCCTCTATCCGCAAACCAGTGGACCCATGCTCCAAGTCGTCGACGCCGATCCCCCGACCAAAAGCCCGAAGGGACAGAAAGCTCGGAAATCCTAGGGTTTTGGGTAGCTGATTGGTTGTGCACGCGTGGCGGCCGGCGTAAGCAGGACGTTCGCGGTACCGAGTATTTTGATCGGCGGCTGATCGCGCGCGTTTCCGTCTCGGACTGCGATCTCGACGTCGCGTGCTTGGTTGGGCGGTACCGAGGCAGCGGACAATCCATGTTGCTCGAAGACCGTGGTGCAGGTCCCTCTGATGCAGTCTTGGACCACAAGATCGTAGCCGTAGTCGGTCAATGTGAAAGCCGCGGAGTCGTTGTAAAGCCGCGCCACAATCCTGCCGATGCTGCCGCGTTCCGCTCCAGCCTCGGCGCGTATTTGATCGAATCGAATTTCCGCAACGCGTATGCGGTTTTTTGCCTCCGGATCCGCCTTGTCCAAATTCTCGATGTGAAAACGCTCGAAATCGACCGGCTTTTGCTCAACCGCCGGCGGCGCCGCGGCAATCGGCGCAACCGGATCTCCGCGCGTGGCAATGACGACGATGACGACGATCGCAAAAATGGCCACGCCAATGGCTGAGAGGCTAAACGCTCGAGTCCTCGGAAAAAGAAATGCCAGCGCCACCAGGACAAAAACCACGATCCAGAGCATTGCCTCTATTTTCATTCTAAGTCTTGATCCCCCCGCGCCGCGGATGTGTTCCGCGCTTCCATTATGCTGGAAGTCGCCGGTGCAGGCGCTGTCGTAATTTTCCCTCCGCGAGGTGGGCACCTGACTTGCTCTCCTTCGTCTCAGAGGGCCGTAAATAACAAAAAGGCGCAGGCCACGCAGAACGTACACAAGGCCTGGTATCACATTTGGTAGATATTTGATTGTAGGTATTTGATCAGTTCGCCTGCACGGAACCTCCAGTTCCGTGCAGGCTGGTCGCTTCAATTCATCTGAGCTACTGCCCTGCAAAGAGAACTTGCGGCTCGTGCTCGCGCATGGAACGTTGATCGCGCGGGACGTTCTTCCTGTTTCGGCACGCCGAGTCGCGCCTCGTACGAAAACTCACTCAAAGATCCAACTGGCTTTCTAGACACACCGAAACCTGTGCGTAACAATACGTCGGAGGGAGGATCCCGGTTGTTCTGTGCGCTGGGATACGACGGCACCATTTGGCAAAATGCGGGGATACCGTGGCGCTATCTTGGAATACCTTTAAGGCGGCCTTTCGCTACGATATTGTCTGGCGCACAGGGATTTTTCTGGTCGCGCTCGCGCTGTTGATCATCATCACCACCCGTTGGAATCGTTGGGAAGGCGACTCGCGCTGGCAATCCACCGACGATGCTTATCTTCAGGCGGATCTGACGCCTATTTCCGCGAAAGTCGCGGGCTACGTCCGAGCTCTACCGGTGCAGGATTTCGAGCACGTTCGCGCGGGCCAGGTATTGGCCGAAATCGTCGACGATGACTATCACGCCACGGTTGCGCAAATCATCGCGGGCATCGCAGCCGCGGCCGCCCAAGTCCAGGCGCTCAAAGCCCAGCGGTTATTGCAGGATGCCAACGTGCGCGCGGCCAAAGCAACGGTCGAATCGATTGAGGCCAATGCCGAGCAAAACAACCGCGATTTGGCGCGGCAGGAACGTCTCCTCAAGACCGGATCTTCAACAACCGAGGCCGGCGAGAAGTTGCAGACCGTGCACGCGCAGCTGGCGGCTCAGCTCGATCAGGCCCGTGCGCAGCAGAGCGCAGCGGCCCGACAGCTCGACGTGCTCGCCGCGCAACAAGCTCAGGCAGAGGCGGCGGTGGCTGCCCAAGAGGCCAGCTTGGTGATCGCGCAGCTCAATCTCTCATACACACGCATTCTTGCGCCGCAGGACGGTGTCATTGGACAGCGCCAAGTGAAACCAGGGCAGTATGTGGCAGTCGGAACTCAGGTCACCAGCCTCACCCCGCTGCCAAATGTGTGGATCATCGCGAACTACAAGGAAACCCAGCTGACGCACATGCGCGTCGGCGAACTCGCCGATTTCACGGTGGATACCTTTCCGGGTCACCGGCTGCGCGGCCACGTGCTCGCCTTTGCACCGGGTGCGGGTTCGCAGTTTGCACTCTTGCCGCCGGACAATGCCACAGGCAATTTCACCAAGGTTGTTCAGCGTATCGCCGTCAAAATCGCCATCGACGACAGCGACGGACTCACCGATCTGCTGCGTCCAGGCATGTCGGTGATTCCCCGTATCGACACCCATTCGAGCAAACCATGAGCGAGCAGCCGGTGCCGACCCCGCCCACCGCAATTCCCTGGATGGGTCTATTGGCGGTACTGCTGGGCACCTTCATCTCGACATTGAATACGCGGCTCTCCAGCTTCGGCCTCGCGGATGTTCGCGGCGCGATACATACCGGCTTCGATGATGGCGCCTGGATCACGACGGCGCTGACCAGCGGACAGATGCTCATATGTCCCGTGGCCATCTGGGCCGGCGCTTCCTTTGGCGCCCGGCGCGTTCTGATCGGAGCGGCTTCTGCATTGGCAATCATCGCCGCGATCGAGCCATTCGCGACCAATCTGCATACGTTTTTGACGCTGCAGTTCGCAAGCGGCCTGGCCAGCGGCTTTTTTGTGCCGCTGACCTTGAGCTTCGTGCTGCGAAACACGCCCCCCAGAGCATGGGCCTACGGCATCGCCATTTATGCCCTGAATTTGGAAGTCTCTCTGAATGTCTCGGCCTCGTTGGAAGGCTGGTATCTGGAACACCTTTCTTGGGCCTGGATTTATTGGCAGAACGTGCCGCTCGCAGTCGGTATGGCGTTATGCCTGCGCTTCGGTGTCGGGCCCGATCCTGTTAGCCCCGGCCGACCGCCCGCCGATTACTTCGGACTCGCCTCAGGCGGTATCGGCTTGTCGTTGATCTACGCTGCCTTGGATCAAGGCAATCGCCTCGATTGGAGCAATTCCGGGTTGGTGTGGGGTCTGATGCTCTCCGGCGCGCTGTTGTTGGTTGCGTTCTTGATTCACGAATCACGCTCGACCCGCCCCGCGGTCGATTTGAAAGTCGTGCTCGCCTCTCCCCTGCCGCGTCTGTTGCTGCTGATCGCCTTTTTGCGCCTGACGATTTTGTCCACCTCCTTCGCCATCCCGCAGTTCCTGCAAGTCGTGCGCGGTTTTCGAGCGCTCGAGGTAGGTCAAACCCTGGTATGGATTGCTGTGCCGCAGATGTTGGTGTGCCTGACCGCCGGTTATCTGCTGCGCCGAACCGATCCGCGACTCGTCGCTTCGATGGGTTTCCTGTTCATTTGCATCGCGTGCCTCATGGTCGCTCACGGCCTCACCCCCCTCTGGGGCACCGATCAGTTTCTGCCATCGCAACTTTTGCAATCGGTCGGCCAAAGCTTTGCGCTCTCGGGCGTCATTTTTTTCGCCATCCTGCATCTGAAACCGCAGGACGCTTTGACCTTTGGTGCGGCGATGCAGGTCGCACGCCTGATGGGCGGCGAAGTCGGCCAGGCGTTTATCACGACCTTGATACGAGTGCGTGAACAGGTGGCCTCAAACCTGCTGGGCCTGCATGTCCAAATCGGCGATGCGCAAACGATTCACAGGTTGCAAATGTACGCCGCGGCCACGGCGCAGGCCGGAGGTCCGAGTTCCGCCCCGGCTCGAGGCGCGGCCGTGCTGGGCAACGTCATGCGCGCTGTCGCGACCACTCAGGGAATCATTGACGGCTTCGTCGTCATCGCCGCACTCACAGCCGTGACGCTCATTCTAATCGTCACGCGAAGAGCGGCGCCGCCAGGGCCTGCCTCGCATGTATCGCCGTTTGCGCCGCGCGACGTATCCGCACAATGATCCGTAATCTTCCGTTGGCACGCGCGTCCTGGATCGGGCTGGCTTTCGCACTCGCGGCGCTTCATGGCTGCGCCGTGGGCCCGCGCTATCAGCCCCCTGCCCCGTTGGACGGCGCGCAGGCCCCCCTCGTGTCATTGACGCCAACGGCGGAAACGACTGCGATGCCTCCGGACGAATGGTGGCAGCTGTACCATGACGCCTTGCTTGATCAGTTACTACAGCAAGCGTTCACCGCCAACAATGATCTGAAAGCGGCTGAAGCCAATCTGTCGGCGGCGCGCGCCGTTCTCGAAGGGGTCAAGGCGGCACGCTACCCGAGCACAACTCTTGAAGCCGGCGGCATCTACGGCCGCGATCCGGTCACGGAGGAGATTCTCGAACTCGGCGGCCATCGGCCGGCCAACACCTGGATCTTCGATACCCTCTTGGATGTCTCTTACGAAGTTGACCTGTTCGGCCACGTGCGCCGTTCCATCGAGGCCTCGCGCGCCGATGCCGCCGCCGATGCCGCTGCTCGGGATGCCATTAGGATTACGGTCGCTGCCGAGACGGCGCGCGCCTACGCGCAGATCTGTGCGCTCGGTGAGCAGCTCGCGGTGGCCCATCATTCTCTCGAGGTCGTCGGCCACGAACGGGAGATCACAGTCCAGCGCCATGAAGCCGGTGCCAATTCACTCTTCGATGTCGTCAGGGCACAGGGTTTGGTCGCGCAGGTTCGCGCCGGCATTCCGCCATTGGAGGGCCAGCGAAAAGCCGCGCTGTTTGAACTGGCGACGCTGCTGGGCCGGACGCCCTCTCGGGCCCCGATGGAAGCGCTGGCTTGTGTGCGGCCTCCGCAACTGGATGCCCTCATTCCTGTCGGCGACGGCGTCGAACTGCTCAGGCGCCGCCCGGATGTGCGTCAAGCCGAACGTCGCCTGGCCGCCGCAACGGCACGCATTGGCGTCGCAACGGCGGACCTGTATCCGCGTATCAGCCTCACCGGGTTTTTCGGCGGCGCCAGCGCGACTCTTCCGGAGCTGACCACGAATGTTGGCCGAGCCTGGGGGGTAGGACCGAGCATTCAGTGGAGCTTTCCCAACCAAGCAGGGCCGCGTGCACGCGTCCAACAAGCCAAGGCCAATGCAAGCGCGGCGCTCGCAGGCTTCGATGCAGCGGTATTGGGGGCCCTCAAGGAGACTGAACAATCCCTGGCGATCTACGGCACGGAACTCGATCGGCGACAGGCCCTGGCCGATGCGCAAGCTCAGGCGCAACAGGCGTTCGATCTCGCGAACGATCAGTTTATCGCGGGTGCGTTGACGCAACTCGAATTGCTCACTACCGAACAGTCGTTGATCGACATTGACGCGTCGGTCGCTGCCTCCGACGCCGCGCTGATTCAGGACCAGATCGCACTATTCAAAGCACTCGGCGGAGGCTGGCGGGAGAAGAGTTGATCGGAGCCGATGCGCTTAGCACGGTCCACGGTTGGCGATCGCTTACCGCATTTCCGGTATACCTGAAAGCGTAATCGCGGGCGGCCGACAAAAGAACGCGCCATCGACTATCACTACCGTTATGTTTGGCGGTATATTTCGCTGTGATAACGGTTCAGGGAGAAATGACAATGCGGCCAGTCCGGTGGTGCGCTCTCGCGGCGCTCGCGTTCGTTTTGAATCATGCGGCCTGCGCCGCCGATGCTGCAGCCGGCGAGCCCGCTGCACCACCCGCATCCTGCACCAGCGTCAAGGAGTTCTTCGCCACCGATTGCCCGTTGACCTGGTACGGCATCACCCTGTTCGGCGCGTATGACATCGGCGTGGGCTGGGTCAGCCACGGCTTGCCGGAAAACGCCTATAACTATGAAGGCGAATCGCTGATCAACCGCAACGGCAATCACTCCCAATTCCTGATTGCGCCGAACAACCTGTCGCAAACCACTCTGGGCATCAAGGCGAAGGAAGAGTTTATGGAGGGCTGGTCCGTTGTGTTCACCGCGTCCACCGGCATCAATCCGCAGTCCGGCCAGCTCTCGAACCTGGCAGCCACCAACACCGTAAACGCCGGCCTCCCCCGGGGCAGCTATTCATTCGCCGGCGACGGCGCGCGGGCAGGCCAAACCTTCAATGACGAATTCGATGGTGGTATCTCATCCGCGCAATTCGGCACGCTGACCTTCGGGCGTCAACGCGCGCTCGGTACCGATGCGATGCTTGTTTACGATCCGGCCGGCGGCGCCTATTCCTTTTCGTTCATCGGCTATAACGGCCTGATGGCCGGGGGCGGTGACACGCAGGACACCCGTTGGGACGACGCCGTGAAATATCGCATCGCCTATGGTCCGGTCCATTTCGCGGCGATGCATAAATTCACCGACGGTCAGGCCGGCTGCTACTCCGCCGCCGCCACCTGGACTGCCGCAAACTGTACGCCGGAAAGGCCGCATAACTCCGCCGATGGATTCGACCTCGGCGCCATTTACGCGGGCTTCTCCGCCGACGTCGTCTACCAACATGTCTTTCAGGCGATCAGTGTGCTGAACCCCTTGCTGGGGCCTGGGAGTCTGTCGGCGCCGTACCAGTCAACCGTCAACAGCGTCAACACCAACACCATCAACGGCGCCAATCTGATCGGAACGAGCAACACTGAATATGGCATCGTGACCGACAACACCGCCGTGATGGTCGCCGCCAAATATACCTGGGACCCGTTCAAGTTCTTTGCCGGCTACGAACACATCCGCATGAATAATCCGTCCGAGCCATTGGGCGTCGGTGCCACGGCACAGGGCGGTTATCTTTTGAGCGGCGTCGAGGACAACAATCTTGATTCCACCAAGATCGTACAGGTCTACTGGACGGGTGTGAAATACGCTTACGACAGCAAAACCGATATCACTTTGTCTTACTATCGTGAGACCCAGAACGACTTCCGTATTCCCTCGACCTGCTCGCCGGCCGCCGGCTTCCGCAGTTCCTGCTCCGGGTACCTCAACGAGGTTTCAGTCTATACGGATCATCACTTCACCAAGCGTTTCGACGCTTACGCCGGCATTGCGTATTCAAACGTCAGCGGCGGTCTGGCCATCGCCATTCCTCACGGCCCCGGTGTCCCGTATTTCTCCAACAACAACCTTGCACCGACAATTGGTGCTCGCTTCACTTTCTGAACCTTTTGCCCGGCGGAATTTTGCGCGAGTGACGACTGAAGGATCGCCTGCCGCTGGCGGCCGAACTCGGGTGGCCGATCCGGACTCGCATTTTCTTTCCTCTGCTGGGCTACTTCTTGTTTGAGCCGCCCCATGAACCAACGCCCCGCGGGACCTAAGGGGCTGTCGGTCCGATAGATGGCCGACATCGCTGTCTCGAGGCCTTCGGGCGGCGAGTCCTCGAGCCTGATTTGAACGAGCGCGCCGCTTGCCAGGTCTGCCTCGATCACGTGCAGCGGTAACGCACCATACCCGAGCCCTGCACGCAAAAACGCAAGCTTGGCCCCAAGGTGAGATAGGCGCCAGAAATTTGCGGACTGCAGCGCAGATACTTGGCTTGGCGCGATATCCGCAGGATCCATATGGATGAGCTGAGTGTGCTCCGCAAGCACGGTTGCGGGAATCGGCGTGTGATAAGCCGCGAGCGGGTGTTGAGGGGAAACGACCGTAGGAACGCTCACCGTCACCAGCGGTTCACAGGTAATGTTTGACGGCACACGAAACCACGAGCCGACCAGGCCCACATCGCAGCGCCCGTCGAACACGGGCTCGATCACGGCGCTCGATTCGACTTCGAAATTCAACAGCGTCGAAGGGAATTCTTGTTGGAAGGCGGCGACAGCGGCGGTAAGCAGCGCCGGCGGAAACATCACGTCGACCGCTACGCTCAATTCCGGTTCAAGGCCGCCGGCCAATTTCTTTGCGCGGGCCTTGAGAAGGTCTACGTCGCCGGCCACCGCACGCGCATCGGCGAGCAGTGCGCGACCCTGATCCGTCAGGACCGGCAAGCGGGCGCTGCGATCGAACAGCTTCACCCCGAGTTGCCCTTCCAGATTCGCCAGGGTCTGGCTGACCACGGACTGCGCGCGCCTGAGGTGCCGACCCGCCGCCGAGAAACTTTTCTCGTCCACTACCGCGATAAAGGTGCGGAGTTGATCGAGTGAAACGCCGTCTAGCATAAAAACCCCCGGCACAGTTGCTCCGGCAGCAGTTGGATAGATAATAATTGCCTAGGCAACTGGCTGTCAAATCGACTCGGAGGGCGCTGCACCATTACGTGGACAGGGGCACCTCTACCGCCGCGCAGCCGCAGCTATCGTTGGGCGTTGAATCTCGATGGTGACGTGCGAGAGCGAGGGGTAGCGTGCCAATTTCGCCCGGTAATACTCCGCCGTGCGACCTTCCTTCGCGCACACCGACACGATGGCCCCCAAATGGCCGGGCCCGAGGCGCCACAAATGGAGATCGGCCAGCATGCTGCCGTCGCTCTCAATCAACCTGCGCACCTCGCTTGCCAATCGGCTGTCAGGAATCCTGTCGAGCAGGATGGCGCCGGTGTCGCGAATCAGTCCAAAAGACCAGCTTGCGATCACGCAAGCCCCGATGATCCCGGCTAACGGGTCCATCCAGAGCCACCCGAATGCGCGCGCCAGCAGCAGTCCAATGATGACCAGGACCGACACCGCCGCATCCGCGACCACGTGGATGATCGCAGCGCGCATATTGTTGTCCCGGCCGGTCGCGCCGTGTCCGTGGTCATGTTCCTCGAAGACCGTCGTGTAGGTCTCGGCGCCGATCCGGATCTGTGCGCTGAAAGCGTGCGGTTCCGGAATCTCCGCGACCGACTCCAGATATTCTCCGCGCGCGACCACGGCAAATTCCTGCCGGGCGCCATCCGGTCGCGTTGTGGTGATCAGTGTGGCTTCGGCTGATGGCGCCGGTCCGGCCGCCGCGCGCAATCGGAAGCGGGGTGGCACGCCATCCTCAAACACCTCGACGATGAGATCTCCGCCGGGCGTGGGTAAGATGTGCGCCTCGTCGTGCTCGCCCTCTCCACCATGAGCATGGCCGTGGTGATGGCCGCCACTGCTCAAAAGCCAGGCGCTTGCGATATTGACCGCCAAGCCGACACAGGCGATCGGGATCGCCTCGGCGAAGTGAATGTGGATCGGAGACAAAATACGCGTCACCGATTCATACGCGATCAAGATAGCGATCATGGCCAAAACAATGGCGCTGGTGAAACCCGCGAGATCGCCGAACTTGCCGGTGCCGAAGGTAAAGTTCGGATTGCCGGCATGCTTTCGCGCGTACGTGTAGGCGAGCGCCGCAAGGAGTAGCGCTCCGGCGTGGGTGCTCATGTGCAGACCGTCCGCCACCAGTGCAATCGATCCGAACAGAAGTCCACCGGCGATCTCGGCACACATCATTGCGCCGCAGAGCCAGATCACGGTCCAGGTTTTTCGCTCGCTCTGCGTGTGAGCTTCACCGAGAAAGATATGGTGATGAACCGGTGCCTCAAGGGGCATGGGAAGGACGGTCATGGCAGCGCTCACTTCAAATAAGTACGAACAACGTCCAGCAAACTATCGGCCGCCTCGGTATCGAGCGCGCCGGGATGTCTTTCAGTGTCGACCAGATGCGAACGCACGTGGTCTTCCACGATCTCCGCCATGAGTCCGGCCATGGCGCCGCGTGCGCCGGCGATCAGATGCATGACCTGCTCACACCCCGCTTGGGATTCGAGGGCCCGTTCAATCCCCTCGACCTGTCCTCGAATACGGCGGACGCGCGCCAGCAGCTTCTTTTGGTCGCGAATCGTATGACTCATCGCCTTATATTAGCATAGCCCCCCACCCTATACACTCTACGCCGGTACCGCGGCACACCGAGTAGGCTATACCCATGCAAAGGGAGAGCAGCGCGGTTGCTGTGGTCAAAGTGCGCCGCACCGGCGCCAGTGCCCTACTATTTGTGCTTGCGGTGGCGACGTTACTCTCATTTCTCGCATCGCGTGCTTTCTGCGCCGATGACAGCCAAGACAGCACCCTCACCGAAGAGCGCTTTGCCTTACACGGGCAATTCACCTATGTGGAGCAAGCGACGGACTCGTTCAGGGCGCCCTATGCGGGACCGAACAGTCTTTCGCCGAACCAGGGGCGCGAAACGACGGACCTCACGCTCTATGCCGGTGCGCAACTCTGGTCAGGCGCCGAGATTTGGATCAATCCGGAGATCGACCAGGGATTTGGCCTGGACAACACGCTCGGCCTCGCCGGCTTTCCGAGTGGCGAAGCCTACAAGGTCGGCAAGAATCAGCCCTACTTGCGACTGCAGCGCCTCTTTGTACGCGAGTCGCTCGACCTGGACGGCGATCGCGAGGCGATTGAGGCGGGGCCAAACCAGCTCGCGGGATTTCACAGCACCAACCGTTGGGTGTTCACGGTGGGCAAGTTCAGCGTAGCGGACATCTTTGACGCCAATCAATATGCGCACGACCCACGCAATGACTTCTTGAACTGGGCCGCGATAGATACGGGAACCTTCGATTATGCGGCCGATGCCTGGGGCTATACCGTGGGTGCAGCCGCCGAATGGTATCAGGGCGAGTGGACCACGCGCTTGGGTCTGTTTGACCTGTCGAACGTACCGAATAGCGTGCACCTCGAGCCTGGGGCGCATGAATTTCAAATCGACCTGGAAGTCGAAAAACGACACGAAATTCTTGGGCACGCCGGCAAGATACTCGTCACGGTCTTCAACAGTCGGGGCCGCATGGGATTGCTCGATGAGGCCGTTCAGATCGCGCAGGCGAGCGGCGAACCGGTGGACATTGCCGCCGTGCGCCGGCTTCGAAATCGCCCGGGGGCCGACCTCAGCCTCGAACAGCAGATCGTTCAGGATTTGGGAATGTTTGCGCGGGTGGGCAAATCAGCCGGGAATGTCGAAACCTACGAATTCTCGGATATTGATCGAACCGTGGCCGCGGGATTATCACTGAAAGGATCTCGTTGGGGTCGCACCGATGACACGGTTGGTCTGGCCGGCATCATCAATCACATCTCGGCTGCGCGCGAAGAATTCTTGAACGCCGGCGGCCTCGGCATTCTCATCGGTGATGGCCAATTGCCCCATGCCGGGCCGGAACAGATTCTCGAGACCTATTACAACTTGGGGCTGGTGCCCCAGGCCCATCTAAGTCTCGATTATCAATTCGTCAAGAACCCGGCCTACAACCGCGATCGCGGACCCGTATCGATATTCGCCGTGCGCTTCCACGCGCAGTTCTAGGATAGGCTTCGCTGCACGCCTTGCCTATAGCTTCTCTCGAGTCCATGCT
>DATNKC010000006.1:0-8405 GCA_035603615.1 Steroidobacteraceae bacterium
TCGCCGGTCTCGGCGTAGTGCTCATTCACCACGAGCTTGATTCCAGCCGTATCGATCGCATCCGCCCGATAGCCACCGACCACGGTAATATCGTTGATGTTCTCTTTTTTAAAGCCATCAACCAACCAGCGCAGCAGTGGCTTGCCCGCGATGGGTAGCATCACCTTCGGGCGCTCAACCGTCATCGCCTCCAACCCCCGTCCACGGCTGGCCGCCAACACCACGGCCGCGCGCGGCGCTCCGGAATTTGACAGATAAATCCGCTCCGCCGCCGAATACTCATCCGCATCTTGCAGGCGAAAGATCTCGTTCACCGACACAATGTGATCTTCCACGTTTACCAACGTCTGACTCTCGAAAATTTCCTTGGCAACGCTTTGCATCGCCGAAGCGGCCGCGCGCACCAGGTGATTCGCCCAAATGACGGTGCTGATGCCGGCCTGGCGAAAAACCTCGGTCGGCGTGCTGTAGTAGCGGGTCGGCACAATGACCAATGGCGAGCGGCGCGCCCACTCTTTGGCAAAAGTGACAATCTCGTCCGGCTTCGACAGTTTGCTGTGGATGAGAATGGCATCCGCACCGGCCAGACGGTAGGCCTCGGCCCGGCGCAACGCCTCATCCATGCCCCAACCCGCGATCAACGCCTCGACGCGCGCGACAATCGAGAAATTGCCATCCCGCTGGGTATCCTTGCCGGCGGCTATCTTGCCCACAAATTCCTCGATATCGGCGAGCGGCTGGCGCTCGCCGTTCAAGAAACTGTTGGTCTTTGGAAACTGCTTGTCCTCGATGCAAACGCCCGCAATCCCGCGCTGCTCGAGCTTACGTACCAGACGGCGCATATTGTTGAAATTGCCATACCCCGTATCGCCGTCGAGCAATATGGGCAGATCGCTGGCATCGGCCATGAACTCGAGCATGTCCACGACCTGCGTCCAGCTGGCTTCATTGTTGTCGCGCACGCCAAACTGTGCGGATATCGACAGACCGGAAGCCCAAATGCCCTTGAAACCCGCCTCGCGCACGATGCGCGCGGACAGGCCGTTATGCGCTTCCATGAGAAATTCCAGTTCCGCGCTCTGCAGCATCTGGCGCAGTTTGGCGCTGCGCGTTTGCGCCGTGTTCTTGGCGCTATTTTTTGCGTCTCCTACGGACGCGCGTACCGAAGCATTCATGGGCCACCTCGCGCTAAAGGTTGAAGTTGCGGCAAGACCTCTTGGGTTGCGCGCACAACATCAATGGGGAAATCAATTTCGATCCACGGAAATCCTGTGACATCAGCCACCTCGAACGGCTGGCTTCTCTCCTTGAGAAAATCGCGCACCGCTTCCTCGTGCGGCATGTGGGCGCGCCCCGAGTCGATGTAGCCTGCGACCAGCGCCGCAAGACGCCGTGCTCCGGCGTTCGCAAAGCGGAAGAACCCGACTGACTCACCGATCGTGTCGAATTTCAAATCGGCTGCCAGCTGTTTGCGCAGCTCGATGGGCACGCCGCCCTGCACGCAGAGCTTAACGGGTTCATCGCCCGCTTCGAAATCTCGATCAATCAGCAAGCGGTTCACCGGGCTGCTTCCAGCCACCAGGGCGCGCAGAATACGTTCATCGTACAAAACATCCGCATCCATCAAGAGCACATCGCCGCCGCGCGTCAGCGCATCCGCGATGGTGTGCACGGTCAGCACGCTGCCAAGTTCAAAATTCGCATTGAGCACGATCTGCGGACGCGGCGTCCAGGCCAGGCGCTCGAGTTCGGCTTCGACGAGTTCGTGGCGAAAGCCCAGCGCCAAGACCACCTCCGTGACGCCCGTGCTCTTCAACATGCGTAAGTGCCGCTCGAGCAGCGTCATGCCGTCGAAGCGCAGCAAGCATTTCGGCAGCTGGCTGTCCTCGGGTAATTGCAGGCGAATACCTCGCCCCGCCGCCAAAATAATTGCGCGCATCAAAATCCTTCCTAACTTAACTCAAGGCGGAGCGGCTTCTGCGGCCGCCGCGGTGTCGTGAACGGCAAACCGTAAGTACAGCAGGCCCGGCAAGCCTAGCAACAATTCGCGCGCACGCTTCGCCAGCGATAGCGCCAGCGCCGCACTGGGTGTCAGTCCGGCCAGCGGCGCCAGCAATAAATAGCCGCCCTCTTGTACGCCCAAGGCGCCGGGAATGGCGAATCCCGCGCCGCGAATGGCCTGCCCCAGGCTCTCGAGCACAAATGCATCACGCCAACTGACGGGTGTCCCGAGGAACTTCGCGATCAGAAACACCTCGCCCGTACCCACAATCCAACCGACCAGGCTCAGGAGAAAGCTCGCGGTCACGGGACCGTTGCGTCGATAGGTGCCCTGCACCGCCAGATCGATAGCTTGCGCTTGTGCGACCCATTGTGACCAGTCCCGCTTGCGGGAAAATCGCCTTACCGCCTTCATCAGTTTACTAAAAAGCCCGCGGCGCTGAACCAGATAAAAGCCGCCCACTTGGATTGCCAGAAAGGCGCTGGCAATCAATGCAGCGGTTCGAAGCGCGGCCGGTGAAAAGTGAGTCGTTTGCGTGCCGAGAACGACGATGCCGAGCAAGGCGAACGCAATCTGCGCGAAGGTCTGCAGCGTCGTGCTGACCGTAATCGCCGCCGCGGCTTCTTCCAAGGCCAAGCCGCGCTGCGCCAGGTGGCGGGCCATGAGTACGGGACCGCCAAGTTGACCTGCCGGCATCAGACTGTTCGCGGATTCGCCGACCCAGCGCGCCAGCAGCGAGTCGCGCAGCGGATGGCGGCTTTGCGCCCCCTCGATCAGCACGCAAATGGCCATGGCATCGATGAGGAGAGGCAGCAAGTGAAACAGCGCCACCAGCAGCAGGCCCCACCCAGCGTGCCCCAGGGTTGCGAGGATCGCGGGCAAATCCTGAGAAAGCAGCACGCCCACGAATAGCAGCACGCCGATGCTTAACAACCAACTCGCCGTGCGCGTCATTAGCCCCGGCCCAGAAAGCGATGGAACACCTGCCGAAAGCCGAAGTAGGCAAAGGCGTCTTTCATATTGGAAATGAGACGCCACCATGGATGCATGCGCGGGTCGGTCACATATTCGAAGGTCAGAGAGATCCGGGTTTCGCCCTCGCGCGCGGGACTGATGCGATGTCGCAAAGCGTCCCCGTCGAAGAGCACCAAGCCCCCGGGCTGGATCTTGATCGATCCGGATACGGTTGATGCGCCTTTCTGCCGCGTGTGCAGTTCATAGTCCAAGCGGCAGGAAGAGTCATCGATCACGCCCAAGAGCAGCGTATAACGCCGGCCGGCGTAGTAGGAGGTGTCGTAATGCCAGCCAATGTGATCGCCGGCGCGCGTGTAAAAATACAGCGCGTAGGCATGCGGGTCATCGGGCGGCGAGAGCTGCAGCCGCTCGCCGGTCAGATCATCGATCCAGCGCCGGAGCGCAGCGGAGCGATAAAGCTCGGCAATTTCGGGGACTTGTCTGTCGATGGTGTGCCGGCTGACACTGCCGCCCTGCTTGTGGCCCGGCAAATAATTGCGATTTACTGCATCGCTCACAGCAGCAACGCCTTCGATCAGTCGCGCCGTAATCTCGGCCGGCAAGAAATTCTCGACGTATAGAAAGGATCCCTGCCGGACGTATTCGGCGCGCAGACCCTGCAGGTCGAGCGAACCCAATCGTGAAGCTAAGGCCGGCTCCCCTCCGGTTCCGGTCGCCGCCACGCTTATCCGGCGATCCCAGTCGCCATGCGGCGATCTCGGCGCAGCACCCGTTGATAGTCAATCACCACCCAAATGGCATACAACGGCGCGCAAATCGAAGCTGCGAGCAGCATGGGGACCAGCGCATTGCTGAGCGTCGCGAGGGGAAGCAGGTACAGCACATCTTCGGTCTCGAAGCCGCCGAACGACGCCTGCCGGGTTGCGGCCTTGCCCAGCAACTCCTCAATTCGCATACGCAGATAAAAAATCAGCGCGATTGCCGTGCCGGCGACCAGTCCCAATATCGCCGGCGGAAGCCCCAAGTCGATGCCTGGCTTCGCCGCCACGCCGACGCCGATCGCGATGAACAGCAGAATCGTCACCGCCGCATCACTCGCCAGGTCGTAAAGATGCCCGAACCGGCTGGTTTTTCCGCTCATGCGAGCCAGCTCGCCATCGGTGTGATCCAAAAAATTCGACAAGATCAGCAGCAGTCCGCCGAAATTCGACCACACATAACTTCCCGGAAAAAAGGCTGCCGCAGCCGCCAGGCCAACCATCAGACGCAGCGTGGTCAAATGGTTAGGCGTCACCCAACTGTGGATCAGAGGCGTCACCAAACGGCGTGCCAACCGGGCGTCCCACGGGCGTCTCGGCGCCGGGATCGGATAGAGTAAGGGCTCTGGATTCAGCATAAGCGCATCGCGTTGATCCCATTTTACGCCAGATCAGGGCTCGTCATCAAAGTGACATATGGCCGTGATGGCCGCTTACAAGTGGGTGTCGAAGGCAAATCGCGATGGCGGGGCGGGAGCGGCGGCGCCCAAGGCCTATTTTATCGGCACGCCGCAGCGAGCCAATACACCGCGCAAATCTCGTATTGGCGGGAAGATTTCGTTGTTCCAATCCGCGCCCTGCGCATCGTAGGCCCTCTGCTCAAACTCAACGATGTCCTTATCCTCGCGGAAAATATTTTCGGTAAACCAGGTTACGAATGGCCAGACGACGTGAATGATTCCCGGAAAACTCGGCTTCTTGACTGAGAGATAGCCGTAAGTGCGATTGGTGCGTTGCTCGGCATCGAGCGGCGTGTAGCCGAGCCACACATCCAGGACCGGATCATCGGATTGCTTGATGTCGCGGCCCACCCAGACCTTGAGACTCTGCGTGGGGTAGTCGGTGCGAATTCGCATGTGATCGGAAAAATCTTTTTTGGCCTCGCCGCGCTTGCGCATCAAATCAACAATGACCTGCTCGCCGACCGACTTTTTCCCTTCGGTACGGCTGAAACTGTATTCGACTTCGGCCCAATTCTCGCCATGATCGCGCCCCAAGCAGCGGGCTCTTATCGATCCCATCTGTTTGCGATGCATGAATTGATGATTCATGTCGAACAGATTTTCGTGCATGAAGGTGTAATGACAAGCCACTTCGCGGTTCAAGCGCCGCGTCTTGTATTCCTTGCGCTGCGATGAACCAAGAGTCCCCGGCAGACGGCTGTCGGCCAAGGCCGGATCGCCGGGAAAAACAAAGATCAGGCCGTCGATTTCCCGCGCTGGATAGCCCTTGACTCCGGTGGGCAACCGCTCCGGTCCCAAATACGGCACATTGACGCATTTGCCGGCGCAGTTATAAACCCAGCCGTGATAGTGGCATTTCAGATCATCGCCGCTGACAACGCCCAGATGCAAAGGGACCTGACGATGGGCACATCGGTCCTCCAGCGCGAAAACTTTGCCGCTGCCGCCGCGATACAGAACGATGGGGTCGCCGGCGAAGCGCCGTCCCAAGGTCTTACCGGGTTTGAGTTCATCCGACCACGCCAACGGATACCACTGATCCGGATGCGCGCCGATGCGGCGCAGGTCAACTACGCTAGCCAGGTTTGCCGCTCGCAGCGTCGCCAAATTCGAGCTTTCTTCGGACATGGGCGGGATTCTACCCGTTCCCGCCCGCGCATTAAACGATGTGGAGGCTAAGGTCGGAATCGAACCGGCGTACACGGCTTTGCAGGCCGCTGCATGACCACTCTGCCACTTAGCCTAATATTGAAAACAGCAAACCCCGGGTGCGCCGGGGTTCTTGGTGCAGTTTACATCATCCGCGGCGACGCTCAATCCATCATTACCTCGCCGCCAAGGCGCTGCGGCTTACTGCGACGGGTTGATCACCGCCGCGCCGGTTGATTCGAAGTCCATGGTGTTGCGCGTTATGGTCGGCGTTTCATGGGCGCGAGCCGTCGCCGCAATGTTCGCGTCACCCTACCGCACAAGGCACGCAAAATCGCGCCTTGTGCGGTGCGGCAACTGCGCCCTCCTCCGTGCCTAGAAACCCCGGACTGCCCGGGGTTTCTAGGCTTAGAACGGCACCGACACGGTGGCGAATACGCTGCGGCCGGGAATCGTCCAATAAAGCGGCGTACCCAAGTCAACGGTGTAGCCTGCGAGCGCATAAATCTTGTGGGAGTCCACAAGATTGTTCAGCGCCAGCTTGATCGTTGCCTTGCGCAGCCCTGCCGGTCCGTTCTCTCCCACGGTGTAGCCCAGCGCGGCATCCAAGGTGCTGTAGGCACCCAGCGGAATGGCCTGGCCGACATCTCCGAAACGCGAACCGACATATTTGTCGAGCAACGATGCGTACCATTCGGCGCGGTTGAAGATCACGCCGAGAGCCGCGGTCGATTTGGGCGCGTCTTGGATCCATGCGCCTGGGTTTTGGGGATCCGAGCCCTTGTCCTTGGCGCTGTTGAGCGACCCATTGGCGTAGGCGCTGAATCCCATGCCGATATAGGCGGTAGCTTCCGCTTCGACCCCTTTGTAGATCACGCCGCCCTGATTGAAATAGAGGACATCGCCGCCGGAGGTGGTCGAGCCGATCAGATTCGAAAAGTTGATGTAGTAGACATCGGCGGACAGGGACAACGCCTTCGTCTGCCAGCTCGTGCCGGCCTGGTAGTTCCAGCTCTGCTCCGGACTCAGGTTGGTCGAGGCCGGGCTGATCGCCGAAGGAGTCTTGGCGTTGTAATTGAAGAAATTTTCGTTCGGCGCCAGGAAGCCCTTCGCGGCTTGGGCGTAGGCCGCCCAATCCTTGGCAAGGTCATAGTGCACGACTACCGAGGGCAAGGTCGCGGTGTAGGTGTTGCTGTAGGATTCCGCCAGGGCCGACTTGACGTCCACTTGCGCATCGACGGCGCGCTCGAAGTGATCGTAGCGCACACCCGGCGATACGATGAGGCCCGGAAGCGCCTTCCAATCGAATTGCACGAAGGGCTGCACGGTGGTGAGCGATTGGGTCAGCTCACGATCGATGCCGCCTGTCGCGGGATTGCCGGCCGGGTTGATCGCGCCACCCAGGGTGAAGTCGACTTCGGTGAGCTGACGCAGATTGTTCTGCCGGTCGAACCAGACACCCGTGCTGACAGTCCCGAAGCCCAGATCGTCCTTCAAGTTCAGCGTATCGCCCCATGAACGGTAGTTGTTGATGAGCAGCTGGCCGGGCACATCGTTCGGCCCGTAGGTCGTCCCGTTGGGAGTTTCACCGTTGGGATCCAGGCCATTTTCACCCACGTGATAGTAGGCGTACGTGTAGGCCTTGTTGTCCAAGATCCAGCCGCCTCCCAGCTGCGAGACCACGCCGATATACTCGAAATCGTCGTGGATGTGGTCGTTGTTGTAGCCGCGATAATTTTGATTGGTCGGATCGCGCGACAGCCCGTAGTTGGGACCGAACTGCGCGATCTGCGCCGCAGTCGCCCCCAACGATATGTATTGAACCACTTGGTTGTACATCCCGACAAAACTCACGACGGTGTTGTCGCCGACCGGAACCGCGAACTTGGTGAATACGTTCTTGCGATCGATGCCCAAATTGTTGAGATAGCCATCGCTGGACAGGCTCTCGGCGTCGATGAATCCCGCCGCCCCGTTGTATTTCTCCATGGCTCCCGTATCGAATTGCCCGCCGATGACCTGCGTATTGAAGCTGCCGAAGCTGACATACGGCGTCACGGTCATGTCCGCCAGGGGGTTCTTTGAATTCACGCCGATGGTGCCGCCGAAGGTTGCATTGCCGATGGTCGAAGCGGTACCGGGCCCACGGTCCACCGAAATATTGCCAAGATCATGGCCCATATAGTACGAGGTCGAATGGTGGGTGAAGTCGTTGGAATCACCCCAGGGAATACCGTCGAAGGTCACGTTGTAGAAGCCGTCGGAGAATCCGCGGATGCTCAGCACCTGATTCTCCGACAGGCCGGGTCCGTTCGGGGACACCGAATACACGCTCGGCGCGATTTTCACGATGTCATCGTAGTTGGCGGAGGGCGCGATGTTGTTTTCGATGTAGTACTGGCTGAGCACCGAGGTGGGCTGCGTCACGTTGAGCGGCGCCATCGTCGGCGCCTGCGTGATGGCCGAGTCCTTGTCCGCGGCTCCCGAGACCACCACCGTCGGCAGCGCCGCTGAGTCGGTGCTCGCCTCCGGACCGCTCACGGCCTGACCACCGAGAAAAAAGCAGGTCGCGGGGAAACTCAACAGAACGGCATGGCGCGTGCCCGCCCATTTTGAATTCATCATCAATTCGGCTCCAGATTAAATTGAAAATCACTGCTACCAATCGTCACGACAAATCCTGCAGCCGCGCTACCCACTCCACGCAAGCGTGTTTTGGAAGTTCAACCAGGGATCGCTTGAAAAGCGTCGACCAGCGGGGCACACACGTCCGCATTT
>DATNKC010000007.1:0-3477 GCA_035603615.1 Steroidobacteraceae bacterium
ACGGCGCGATTGTCGCCAATGGAAGAACCCACGATCACTTTGCCGTCCAGAATCGCCGGCGGCGAGGTCACGAGATAGTTGCGCCACTCATCACCGTCCTGGAATTGAGAACGAATATCCTTGAGCAAATTGACCGCACCCTGCTCGCCAAAGTCCGCGCATGGCTTGCCCGTCGCGGCGTCGAGCGCCAGGAGCCGGCCATCCAGAGTAGGCGCGAAAATGCGCGCGTGGCATGGCGCCTGTTGCGCACTCTCTGCATCGACCCATAGCGACACCCCCCGCGATACGCCATCGGAATAGTGCAGGTCCTTGCGGCTTTGGGAGTCATGTCGCCAGCGCAGTTGCCCGCTGGCTGCGTTCACGGCAATGACATCCGTGCTGCTGGTGGTCAAATACAACGTGCCGTTATAGAGGATGGGGGTCGCCTCGAAGGCGGAGCGGTGCCAGTCCTTGACGCCCTGGCCGAGTTCGCCGGTGCGGAAAGTCCAGGCGACCTTGAGATCGCTCACGTTCTTCGCCGTGATCTGCGCCAGCGAGGAATAGCGGGAACCGCCGGGATCTCCGCCATACGCGGGCCAACCGTCCGGCTGCAAGGGGGCGCAGTGCACGGAAGCCGACGCGGCCGCCAGAATCAATAACGCGATAGAGCGCATGAGATATCCCCGCTACGAATCAGTAGTGGGATCGTACGGGCTTGGCCTAAGGCTTACTACGCACCTGGGACGGAAGGCACGGCGCAGGGTCGAGCGGGACTTTGGGCGGTGCCAGCGGCGCATCGCGTGTCTGTATCCAGGCGTGCCACCCAACCGCGACGAGCACGACAGGCAAACCCAACAGAACGTTGGCGGAAAACGTTTCTTTTCCCAGCCACCAGCCCACAACCAGACCCACCGGGGGATTAACGTAGGCATAAGTTGAGGCAAGCGACGGCGAGACGCGCTCGACGACGAATCGATATGCCGAAAACGCGATCAATGAACCAAACACCACGAGGTATCCCCACGCCCACCAGATCCGCGGCGCGTGCGGAATCGACCAGTGTTCGCCCAACGCCGCGCTGACCACCAACCCCATGAGGCCAGCGGTCAGCATCTCCGCACCGAATCCGGTCGGACCGTGCGGAATGTCCAGCCGACGGGAAAGTACCGTGCCCAACGACCACGATGCCGTGGCAAATAGAATGAGCAATGTGCCTAAGATGCTTCCTTGCAGGTCGCGCCCTAAGAGCATGACGGCGACTCCCGCGCCGCCAAGCGCAATGGCGCTCCACTCGGCGCGCCGCGGCCACTGTCCGAATGCACCGGACCAAAGCACGGTCGCCAACGGCATCACGCTGATCAGCGCCACGGTAGCACCGGAACTCACCCAGTGTTCCGCGACCGACACGCCGCCGTTTCCCACCACGAGCAGCAGAAGTCCCACTAACGCCGCGCCGCGCCACTGCTTCGCCGTCGGCGCCGGTGCGCCGCGCAACGCCTGCCAGCCTAAGAGAAGCACACCCGCAACGACAAAACGCGTTCCGACCAGGAAGAACGGCGCGAAGCCTTCGATTGCCACCTTGATGGCGAAGTAGGTCGTGCCCCACACGATGTAGACGGCGAGCAGGCATGCGACGATCAGCCAGCCGGCAGGTTTCGCGGCGGCGGGATTCTTGAGGTCGGGCGCCATAGAGTGCGAATGGTACCGATCTAACGGGCGATGCGCTTTAGGTTATCTAAACAAGGGGTTAGTTCCGCTAACGCGCCGCGTCAATCAATCGCGTCTTTTAAGCGGCGCAACTAGAATTTCTGTTCCGGCTTCATGGCAAAGGCGAACATAGCGCCTACGAGCATCAGTCCCATTGATCCGATGAAGGGCCAGTCCCAATTCCCCGTGACATCGATAATCCAGCCGCCTATCACCGGGCTTAAAATCGCCGCCAACGCCGAGCCCATGTTCATGAATCCGCTGGCGGTGCCGGAATACTTCGGCGCGATGTCCATCGGAATCGCCCACATGGGGCCGATCGTCAGTTCAGCGAAGAAAAAGCCCAAACTCAAGCAGATTGCGGCAATGGTGGAGTCGTGGATGAACAATATCGGCAGCAGCGAGGCGAGCGCCCCCAAATTGCACACCACCACCATGTAGCTGCGCGCCTTGGTGCGGCTTCCCGTGCGGGTCAGCAGCCAATCGGTGATATGGCCTCCGAACGAATCGCCCAGCACTCCCGCAAAGAAAACTCCGGACGCAAACACGGCGGAGTTCGTCAGCTTCATGTGGTAGTTGTGCAGGAAGTACTGCGGGATCCAAGTTAAAAAGAGCCAGAGCGTCCAGCCGTAACAGAAGTACACCAGGGTGACCGGCAGCATGCGCTTGATGAGCGGCAGCCACGGCACGGCCGGCGTTTCCTTGACGCCGACGAAGGCCGGCAGCACGTCGACTTCCTTCGGCGTGATCTTGGCGTGATCGCGCGGGTTGTCGCGGAAATACCAGCCCCAGACGATGGCCCAGATGAAGCTCAATACTCCGAGCACAATGAATGAGCCGCGCCAGCTCAACGCCACCATGAGCCAGGTCACGATGGGCGGCGTAATGGCGTTGCCGATCCTCGAGAATGCATGGGTCATGCCTTGCGCAAATCCGCGGCGATTGACTGCAGTCCAATTCGACATTGCGCGCGTTGCCGTTGGAAAGGTCGCGCCTTCGCCCAATCCGAGCAGCACGCGGGCGGCGACCAGAGAGACAAGTCCCGTGGACAGCCCACTGAGCACGGTCCCGCCGGCCCAAACGAGCGAGCAAATGGTGAGGGTGCGGCGCGGGCCGAATCGATCCCCTACCCAGCCACCGATGACCTGAAAGATCAGGTAAGGATACGCAAACGCCGAAAATACCAAACCGACCTGCGTATTGGAAAGATGAAAATCCTTGCTGAATTCGATCGCCGCCGTGCTGACATTGACGCGATCGACGTAAGTGATGAAATACATCACGCAAAGCAAGCCGAGCACGCGGGTGGATGATCGATTCAGCACATTCGCCCCACTCGCGCGCAACGCCTACATGGTTTCCAATACTTCAATTCCAAGCAGCTGCAGCCCCGTTCGCAACGTGTCCGCGGTCAGGCTACATAATTGCAATCGACTCGCGCGCGCTGCATCCTCCGCTTTAAGGATGGGACACTCTTCGTAGAACCGCATGAAATGGGTTGCCAGGTCATACAAATAGCCCCCCAAATAGTGGGGCATTGAATCGCGCGCCACCGCATGAACGGCGTCAGCAAAACCAACCAGCTGAAGAGCCAGATGACGTTCTGTGGCGTGAGTTACCGTTATCGGCGCGGACGCGCTCCAAGCTCCCGCCCTGCGAAATACGCTTCGAATCCGAGTATAGGCATATTGCAAGTAAGGGGCGGTATTTCCATCGAAAGACAACATGCTGTTCCAATCAAATACGTAGTCGCTTTTTCTGTTCTTGGAAAGATCGGCATACTTAACAGCG
>DATNKC010000008.1:0-2198 GCA_035603615.1 Steroidobacteraceae bacterium
TCGCGGGCTTCACGCTTGTGGCTGCACAGCTTCTACAAACCAATACGCGGTGGTGATCTGGGGTTCCAGCACCGGCTCTCCTTTCACGGCCAGCCGCGCAACACGGCAAGCACCAGCACGAGTTCCTGCGCCCACTGAGCGCGTTAGGGTCGCGGTAGGGATGCTCATTGCTGAGCACCCCCCGCACAGATCCGGACGTGCAGCTTTCCCGCATACGGCTCCCACCTCGGATGTCTGACGGCGAAGCGCCTATTCGGCCAAGGATGAAGAATGTGCGGCTGCGGAAGCCAATCGTCGGCAAGCTTCTTCATTCCATTCCATGGGATATCGCCCTTGTCGCTGCGGCGGCAGAGAGTCCGCCTCCAGCGCCGGACGATTTCGTCACGGAATGTCCGCAATGCGCGAATGTTGGTCGGCACTGCGTGGTAGTTGAAGTAGCCCTTGACGACATGCCCCAGCCACTTGCCCACCGACGGGAGTGAGTGGTGCATGCGCCGCCGCATCTCCTGGCTGACCGCCTTGAGCTTCGCTCGCATGCGGTCGCGCCGGGTCTTCCGTTTGATCAGGAAGCCACCCCTGCGCGATTTACCGCAGATGAAGATGAAGCCGAGGAAGTTGAAGGTTTCCGGCTTGCCGAGCCCGCGCCGCTTGCGGTTTTGCGCCGCATAGCGTCCGAACTCGATCAGCCGGGTCTTCTCCGGGTGAAGCGACAGCGCAAACTCCGCCAACCGCTCGCGCAATGCGTCCAGGAAGCGCTTGGCGTCACTCTCGTGCTGGAAGCCGACAATGAAGTCGTCGGCATACCGCACGATGATCATGTCGCCTGCGGCCTCGCGCCGTCGCCAGCGCTCGGCGTAGAGGTCGAGCACATAGTGCAGATAGATGTTGGCAAGCAGCGGCGAGATCACCGCCCCTTGTCCCGTCCCCATCTCACTGATGGTCACGACCCCATCTTCGAGAACGCCCGCCTTGAGCCATTTCTGGATCAGGCGGATCATGCGCCGGTCGCCGATCCGGTGCTCCACGAACTTGATGACCCATTCCTGGCTCACCGTGTCGAAGAACGAGCGGATGTCGGCGTCCAGTATGTAGTTCACCTTCTTGCGCTCGATCCCGACAACCAGCGCATCCATCGCATCATGCGCGCCGCGCCCGGGTCGGAATCCGTACGAGAACCCGAGGAAGTCTTCCTCGTAGATCGCGTTGAGCACCGCAGCTGCCGCCCTCTGGACGATCTTGTCTTCCAGGGCCGCAATCGCGAGCGGGCGCTGACGCCCGTCAGGCTTGGGTATGTACACGCGCCGTGACGGCAGTGCCCGATACGCTCCGCTGTGTACGCGTGCGTGCAGATCCTCGATCCTGCGATCGAAGTCTGCCTCGTACGCGTCCCATGTCAGCCCGTCCACGCCGGCAGCGGCCTTCATCTTAAGTTCGAGGAATGCCTCTTCCAGCAGTTCGACGCTGATGTGGTGCAGGAGCGCGGTGAACTTCTCTTGCTTCCTTGTCCTTGCTATTCGCCGTATGCGATCCAGCGCCTGTGACACGCTCTCCCGACCCTGGGTCCGGCACGTGCTTTGCTGTTCCGCATTCTCCTTGGTCTCCGCCCTTGGCTCCGCCGACTCCGCCGCGGCCGCCTCCGCCGCGGATTGCTCCACAGCGAGTTTGTCCGCTTTGTTCACCGGCTTCTCAGCTACTATGACGGAGTCCGACTTCCTGCGCTCGTGCGTCATCGGCTACGGCTCCTCGCCTTCCCGATGCGGGCCGCCAGCCCTCTCGGGCAGGCGGTCAAACGCAGGATCTCCCAGGTTCCGACGCGATCCTTTTGCGCGTGATGTGCTCTTCGACCCCGGCAGGGTAGACAGTACCTCGCATAACGGTACGGCCCATGTGGCGTTCGGCAGCAAAGGACAACCTCCGCCCCCAGCGAAAAGGGTATTTCGGGGCTCAATCACACACCCCACGCAACCGCTGTGTACGCTTCGTGTTCGGCATTGCTGCCGCCTCACGCAACACTCGCTTCCAGGCGGCTTGCTGGGCCTTACCTGGGCCGGACTTGCACCGGCCGATCGCGCCAGCTTCGCTGGCGCCTTCCCTTTGCCCACCCTACGGTGCAAATCAAGGTCAGATCCACATTGCGCACGCTGTTAGCTTGATGATGGCATCGCTAACCGGCCGTCGTGGGTGCGGTCGCGCGCGCG
>DATNKC010000009.1:0-4298 GCA_035603615.1 Steroidobacteraceae bacterium
TGGTCGCAGACCTTCGACCGCGAGCTCGATGACATCTTCGCCGTTGAAGACGATATTGCGACTGCGGTGGTGCGCACGTTGCAGGCAAACGTGCCCGCAGGTCCGCTTGTGAATATTTCCACGGCGCGGCGCGAGTCGCACAATCTGTATCTGCAATGCGTTTTCTTCAGACTGCGAAATACCGAGATCGACGCCGACAAGGCCGTCGCCTGCTTCCAAAAGCTACTGAGCGTAGATGCCAACGATGCCAACGCATGGGCTGCTTATGCGGACGCCCTCTTCAGGCAAACCGTGATCAGGGATCTGTCGGCGGATGAGCGACGCAACGGTGCGGGCGAGGCGCTGCGCGCCGCGCAGCACGCCCTACAACTTGATGCGAACCTCGCGGCCGCCCACACCATGCTCGCCTCGTACCACAAAGTTGTCGAACGCGATTGGCGGGCCGCCGACGCGGAACTCAATATCGCTTTGAATGCGGATCCGACCGATCCGGCTACGCTGCTCGCTGCCGCGGGGCTGGCGCGCGACCTCGGCCGCTTTGATCAGGCGATAGAGCTGTGTCAACGCACGCAGGCCAGAGACCCCCTGAATTTTCAACCTTACGCGCGCCTCGGGATGATTTATCTCTATGAGGGGCGATTGGACGAGGCGGAAGCGGCAGTGCGCAAGCGATTGGATCTTTCTCCCGATGGATTCGGCAGCCATGCGCAGCTCGCGGATTTGCTCCTGGCGCGCGGCGACTACCAGGCTGCTTTGACGGCCGCGCAAAGCGAACCAAACGATCCCCTTCGATTCGTGTCACTTGCACTGGCCTATCACGCCCTCGGGCGGCATCGGGACTCGGATGCGGCGATGACACAGATGAAGCAAAGGTATTCGAATCTTTATCCCGCGCAGATTGCCGACGTATACGCGTTTCGCGGCCAGATCGACCAGGCATTCGAATCGCTGAACAAGGCGTTAGCCGTCGGTGATTGGGATCTCGCCTCGATAAAGGTTGACTGGTACTTCAAAGGCCTGCGCGGTGATCGGCGTTATGCTGCGCTTCTGCAGAAAATGAACCTGCCTGAGTAACTAATTTGCCGTCATCACTGGAACCGGCGTGGCGCGATTTTGCGGGCGGCCGGTTTCCGGACGCAGCAGAGGTTCGGCGCTGTACTGGCACACCAAGGCGCGTCGCGGTCGGTCGGTGTTGTTGGCGCCGGTGCGATGCATCGTCAGGCTGGAAAATGCCACGATGGAGCCGGCGGCGACTTCGATCATCTCACCGTGTTCGGTCCCGCGGTAGCCGACCAAGTTGGAGCCATTTTCTTCCCACTCGTGCGTGGAGACTGTCGTTTCCTTGCGAAGATCGCGCGGGATCAGGTACACCGTACCATTGTCACGCGTCGCATCGTCCAATGCGCACCAAAGCGTGAGAAAAGCTCGATGCTTGAAGCGTACATAGCCTGAGTCCTGGTGCCATGCAAAGCTGTCGCCGTGCCGCGGCGCCTTGACAACGACTTGTTCATTGAACAAAAACACGTTGGGTCCCAGTAAATCGCGCGCGATGGCAGCGACCAGTTCGCCCTTCACGAAGCCTTCGAATCCGGGAAAGTGCTCGCAGCGGTTGGAAAAGAACAAGCGGCTGCTCTTGTTGATGGCGCCGTAGGTTTCGCCTTCGCGCAGGTACGAGGGCGGGTAAGGTTCGCCATTGACGCTGGCCTTCACCAACTCGTCGGCCGCGGCGCGCACGGAGCTGAGCTGCTGCGGCGACATCGCACGCTCAAGGACGCAGAATCCACGGGTGTTGAATTGGTCGATTTGAGCCGGGCTGAGCATATGTTTCTCCGGTTGGGGCACGTTTTAAGCCTAGGCCTCTTGTCCACCGACATCTCTGCTGAAGGCATCGACGACTCTGCATTTCATGCTAGCCTTGGGTACAAAGGGGAGTCACGGTGGTTCGCTCGACAATTTCACATATTCCCGAAACGCTCACGGGCGTGTGCTGGCTCAGCCAGGCGGCAAGGCCGAGATATAAGCGCATGACCCAGGCGCATAGCCATCCGGAAATCGAGGCCAACTTGATCGAGGCCGGCTCGTGCCGTTATTTGATCGACGACCGGGTTCAGACGCTGACTTGCGGCGACCTTTTTTGGCTCTTTCCCGAGCAACAGCACATGATCATCGAGGCGAGCACGGATCTCGCATTCTGGGTGGTGTTGGCGCGACCGGAGTTCCTCGCGCAGCGCACCCAGCGGGTTCCGTATTCCGCCTCGGAGCGCCCGCCCTTTGCCAGGCCGCGCCGTTTGCGCGAGGCAGAACGCCGGCACTTGACCGCCGTGGCGACCTCGCTGGTGGCTTGCGAGGATGACCCCGCGCACCACGCCGACGGACTTGCTTGGTGGTTCGATGAGGCCTGCCGCATTACCGAATCGCAGTCCGGACGCCTGGGAAGGCCGATGCATCCGGCCATCGTCAAGGCATTGGCCCTGCTGGACGGCAATCCTTCCATGCCGCTGCCGGAACTCGCGCGCATCGTGCACATGAGCGCGAGCCGCTTGAGTCACTTGTTCTCTGAGCAGGTGGAACGCCCGGTTTCAGCCCACCGCAACCATGTGCGAATGCGCCGCTTTCAGGAACGGGTCCAATCGGGCGAGTGCCGTAATCTGACCGAGGCTGCATTTGATGCTGGTTTCGGCAGCTATGCGCAATTCGCACGCGTCTTGCGCGCGGGCACGGGTGTGACCCCGCGTGAGTTGCTCGCGGAGGTTCCCGCACACTTTAAGTAGCGGCAAGTGAGCAGAGATTAGCGCCCCGCGCAGAGCGCGGTAGCCGGCGGGCCGCCAGCATGCCGCATGTCCACTGCGCGCACTCTGCTCATCGGCATTACCGGCAACAGCGTGGTTCACACCGACGCGGACCAGTTCGATCTGGAAACGCGATTTCGCATGGTTCGTGATGCCGGGGTGTTCGATTACTACGAGCGCTCACCGCCCCCGGGTGAACTGGATGCGCACTTACGCTTGAGCGAGCGGTACGGCATTCCGATCCGCGCCGGTGGTTTCTATTACACGTTGGACCGCGATGAAGCGCTGCTCGACTGGCACTTGCATATCGGGCACGCGCTCGGCGCCAAGGTGCAAAACGTGCAGCTCTCGCACCGGGATGCGAAGGGCGTGGCGCTCACCGATGAACGTGTGGCCGCCGCCTACCTGTGCGCATGTGAGACCGGCGCCGCGCTCGGCGTGACGCCTTGCTTTGAGGTGCACGTCAATATGTGGTCGGAGCACTTCGGCCGCATAGAACGCGTGGCAGATCTGGTCGAGCGCGCAGGCTCGCGTTTCAGCATGACCCTCGATGCGTCGCATGTGATTTTCAAGATCGACAATCCGCGCGAGCAAGCCGTGCAAGGCATGCGCGAGGATGTCATAGCCGGCCGCCTCATCCTCGATCCGTTCGATTCGCGCAGCGTGACCGAACGCTGGATCGGCCGCGATTTGGTCGGTCACGCACATGCGCGGCCGGCGGCGCCGAACAATCCAATCAATGTCTGGGGCAAGCACCCGGATGGAAAGCCGGGGCGGGGCATCCAGTTTCCCTTCACGCGTCCGCCGCCGAACACCTGGCATGCCGAATGGAGCGAAGCGGCGCTCGCGCCCTGGAAGCAGGTGATGCTGTCGCTGTTGAAGCATCATGCGACCCGCGGCAGCCGAGAGGAGCTGCACATCAGTACTGAAATCATCCCCTTCGCCGACTACGGTGCCGGCGCGCGCTATTCCCTGTTTGCCGACAGCGTGGCGTGCGCCACCTGGCTGCGCCGTTCATGGCATGCAGTCTGCGCCGCTGCTCCCGCAACCTTGGAGTCCCATGCCGTCAGTCATTGAGAGTCACGCGGCTCACAGCGAGTGGCGCGCAGAGCCATTGCCGGCCGCGGCGGCCGCCGCATTGGGCGCGATCGTCGGCCCGGCAAACCTGCTGCAAAGCATCGCCGATCGATATGCCTACGCGCGCGATCGGCTTCCCTGGGGGCTGTTCCAACTGCGTGCAGGCAGATTGCCGGCCACCTTGCCTGCCGCGATCGTCTCGCCCGGATCACCGGATGAACTGGTCAAGATCGTGGAGGCGGCCAATCGTTTTGACGTGAAACTCATCCCGTTCGGCGCCGGTTCAGGCGTACTCGGCGGTACGCTGCCCTTGAGCTGCGAGGTGATGGTTGATCTCAAGCGTATGAACCGCATTCTCGATATCGATGAGATCGATTGCACCGTGCGTGTTGAGGCCGGCATGAACGGCGGGCAGTTCGAGGCGGCGCTGGC
>DATNKC010000010.1:0-11933 GCA_035603615.1 Steroidobacteraceae bacterium
TCCAGCTTGCGAGCGAGATTGGCCGCGGCAAACAACAGATCGCCGACCTCCTCGAAAATCTCCGCCGAAGCCTTCGGTGAGGCGCGCGCTGTGTCAACTGATGCGCCCTGCGACGCGGCGCGCACCTCCAACAGCTCCTCATCCACCTTGTCGGCGCACTGGGCGGCGTGCTCGAAATCAAATCCGACGCGCGCGGCGCGCTTGCTGAGCTTGTAGGCGCGCAGCAGTGCCGGCAATGCGTTCGGCACACCGTGCAGCGCCGATACCTCGGTGGCGCCGCGCTCCTCCGCCTTGATATTCTCCCAGGCGGAAGATTGTTCGGCGACGCTCAAGGGCGCGCCATCGCCGAACACGTGGGGATGGCGGCGCACGAGCTTGTCGCAAATCGCGCCCGCGACAGCTTCGAAGTCAAATTGTCCTGACTCGCTTGCCATCTGCGAATGGAACACTACTTGGAATAATAGATCGCCCAGTTCGTCCTTGAGACTGACCAAGTCGCCGCGCTCGATGGCGTCAGCCACTTCATAGGCTTCCTCAACGGTGTAGGGCGCGATGCTCGCGAAGGTTTGTTGCCGATCCCAGGGACAGCCGTCAGCCGAGCGAAGCCGCGTCATGATCGCGAGTAGTTCGGTTATGCGAGCGCTCATGACGGCGGCACTATGCCAGCCTGATGCTCAGGCCGTTGCCGTCGCATCAGCCGCGTTCTCAAAGTCATCAGCATTCCCGCAGTAGCGCCCCAGATATTGCGCTCGCCGTAGGGTATGTCGTGAATATCGATCGTCAGCTCGCCAATCTTACGCTGGCGCGATTTGTGATTGGCGGCATCCAATATGTAGTCGAGCGGCACCTCGAACACGTCATGTACTTCCGCGGCGGCGATGTTGAGCTGATAGCTCGGATTGACAAAGCCTACCACCGGTGTCACGCGAAACCCCGAAATCACCACGTGATCCGGCAAATAGCCGGCAAACTCCACCAGCTTGGAACTTAAGCCAATTTCTTCAAAGCTTTCTCGCAACGCTGCTTGCCAGGCATCGGCATCCTGCGGCTCGATGCGTCCCCCAGGGAAACTGATCTGGCCGGCATGATCTTTTAGCGTCGTTGCGCGCTGCGTCAGCAACACCGTCATGCCCGTATCCCGTTCGACCAGCGGAATCAGCACCGCTGCAGGCGTGCGGCGCGTGGTCAATGTCGCCCGGACGCGCGCGGCGACCTCCGGCGGCGCTGCGCTAAGCCAGTGCATGTCTTCCTCAGGCGTCGAAGGCGCACGATCTAGCGCATCGCGGATATGCTGTTTGGTATAGAGCGAATCCATCGGTAAATTCAGCCGCCAGCACCCTTGATGCCTCCCTCGGTGAGGGATTTCGGATCCAATAGCCGCCGCAGTTCATCGACGCTCAAGTCGGTCATTTCCGCGGCAACATCCAAAATAGGCCGCCCTTCCCGATAAGCTTTCTTTGCAATCGCGGCGCCCTTCTCGTAGCCGATAATCGGATTCAGCGCAGTCACCAGAATGGGATTTCGCGCGAGCGCATCTTGGATTCGTTCACGGTTCACGGTGAATCCGGCGATTGCATGATCCGCCAGATTGCGGCAGCCAATGGCAAGGATTTCGATACTCTGCAGAAGATTGTAGGCAATCACCGGCAGCATCACATTCAGCTGAAAATTTCCCGCCTGGCCAGCAAGGGTGATGGTTGAGTCGTTGCCGATGACCTGCGCGGCGATCATGGTCACCGACTCGGCCACCACCGGATTGACTTTGCCCGGCATGATGCTGCTGCCTGGCTGCAGCGCCGGTAATGCGATTTCCGACAAACCCGCCAACGGACCGCTATTCATCCAGCGCAAATCATTGGCGATCTTCATCAGGCTGACGCCCAACACCTTGAGCTGGCCCGAGAGCTCCACGGCCGTATCCTGACTCGCCAGCGCTTCGAAGTAATTCTCAGCAGGCCGAAATGCGATCCCGGTACGCTTGGCCAAATGCCGCGCGAAGACCGCGCCGAATTGCGCTCTTGCGTTGATGCCTGTGCCCACCGCGGTGCCGCCTTGAGCCAGGGCATGCAGCCGCGGCGTCACTGAGCCCAAGCGTGCTTCGCAGGAGGCGATTTGCGACTGCCACGCGCCGAGTTCCTGACTCAAGGTAATGGGCATGGCGTCCATCAAATGCGTGCGGCCGGTTTTAACGATACCGGCAAGCTCTGCGCCCCGCTCGCCCAAGACTTGCTGCAAGTGCTTGAGCGCGGGTTGCAATAATCGCTGCAACAGCAACGCGGCGGACACGTGGATCGCGGTCGGCACCACATCATTGCTGCTTTGACTCATGTTCACTTGATCATTGGGATGCACCGCGGCGCCAAGCGCACGGGACGCCAGCGAAGCAATCACTTCATTGGCGTTCATGTTGCTGCTGGTGCCGGAACCGGTCTGGAATACATCCACGGGAAATTGATCATCGTAGGCGCCGGTCGCGACTTCGAGCGCGGCTTGCTGGATTGCGGCGGCGAGGGGTGCAGGAAGATCGCCCAATTCGGCATTGGCGCCGGCTGCGGCATGCTTGATGAGCGCGAGGGCCTCGATGAAGGCACGCGGCATGCGCAGTCCGCTGGGCGGAAAGTTTTCGATCGCGCGTTGGGTCTGGGCGCCCCACAACGCCTCGGCGGGCACGTCGAGCGATCCTAGGCTGTCGCGCTCGACGCGGGTAGTTGCTGTCATCGCGCCTTACTCCGCAGGATCAAGGTTGTTTACGGTAGAATCGCTTATTCTACACTTAAGTCGCCGGCGCTCCGATGTCCACCTCTTTGTCAGACGCTCTGTCTCCCCTCGATGGCCGATATGCCGCCAAGCTCGCCGACGTGCGTCGCATATTCAGCGAAGCCGGCCTCATGCGCGAGCGGGTCCGCGTCGAGTGCGCCTGGTTTCTCGCGCTGGCGGCGGGTCCTGCGGCCCACGCGCTCGTCAAACTGCCGCCCGCCGCGCGCGAACTGCTCACGGCGCTCGCGAGCAATCCGCAATCAACCGATGTCGGCGCCATCAAGCAAATCGAGGCGCGCACCAACCACGACGTCAAGGCGGTCGAGTATTGGCTGCGCGCCGAGCTGCAAGCACGCGGCGCGACGCTGCCGGAACTGGAGTGGATGCACTTTGCCTGCACTTCGGAGGATATTAACAATCTTGCTTACGCACTGATGCTGAAGAGCGCACGCGAAACCGTGCTGCTGCCGATGCTGAAGAGCTTAGGATCCACGTTGGACGCCCTCGCGCACCGTTACGCAAACGTCGCCATGCTGGCGCGCACCCACGGGCAGACGGCGACGCCGACGACCGTCGGAAAAGAACTCGCCAACGTCGCCGCACGCCTCGAGAGACAACGCAAGGGGATCGAGCGCGTTGCCATCCTCGGCAAGATGAACGGGGCTGTCGGCAATTTCAATGCGCACAGCGCCGCTCTGCCGCGGGTCGATTGGCCGGCATTCAGCGCAGCTTTCGTCGGCTCGCTGGGACTTGAATCGAACCGTCATACGACGCAGATCGAACCGCACGATTGGATCGCGGAGTATTGTCACGCCCTCATGCGCGCCAACACCGTGTTGTTGGATTTTTCGCGCGATATGTGGAGCTACATTTCGATCGGTTATTTCAAGCAACGGCTGGTTGCAGGGGAAGTCGGCTCATCGACCATGCCCCACAAGGTCAATCCGATCGATTTTGAAAACGCGGAGGGCAACCTTGGGCTGGCCAATGCTCTGTTGGGACACTTCGCCGACAAGCTCCCCGTCTCACGTTTACAGCGCGACTTGACTGACTCGACGGTGCTGCGCAATGTCGGCGTGGCGATCGGTCACTCGGTGTTGAGTTTCAGGTCCCTGGCGACGGGACTCGAAAAGATCGAACTGGATGCGGCGCGGGTCGCCGATGACCTGAATCGCGCATGGGAGGTATTGGGCGAAGCGGTGCAAACTGTGATGCGCGCCCATGGCATTCCGGACGCCTACGATAAGCTCAAAAGCTTCACCCGAGGCCGCCCAGTGGATGAGCATGCGATGCGCGAATTCATCGCTTCTCTCGCCTTGCCGCCCGAGGAAAAGGCTCGCCTGATGGCACTGACGCCCGCGACTTATGTAGGCCTAGCGCCGCGGCTGGCGCTGCGCGAGATCCTGCCTTAAGGCTCCAGGGTTGCTTGAAACGTGACGCAGTTAGCACGGGGCTGCCCGACGCAAACGGTACTATCAGGCTCAAAGCACGCGGGGTCGGGGTCAAGCATATGGCGGGTAATACAGAAGAACGCTCAAAACGGGCGGCAACGGACAAAGTATCCGCGCCCGCCGGCGACGCTTCTATGGGGTCAGGTACCCGCACCATATTAAGCACGATGCCCGAGGTTCGCGACGCCAGCTTGAAGGTCGCCAAGTCCGCGCAGCGCCTGCTGTCGATTTTTACGCAAGATTTGGAACCCCTGGTGTACGGCGAGGAGCCCTTCCTCGAAGCCATCAAGCGACTGGTGCTGGCACGCTCCTACGCGAAAGTCAGGGTATTGCTGGCCGACCCCTCCCGGGCGATGGTGGACAATAACCGCTTCCTCGCACTGGCGCGCCGCCTGACCAGCTGCATCGACCTGCGTGCGATGAGCCCGGATTACCCGGCCAGCGCCGGCGCCTTCATCATCGCCGATGACAAAGCGCTGGTGTATCGGCTGCAGGCAGATCGTTGGGACGGAATTTCCGACATGAACGATCCGGCCGTCGTGCGCCGCTACCTGAACTTCTTCGATGAAGTGTGGCAAACGAGCATGCAAGAATCGCAAATGCGGCAAATGCTCATGTAACGCTTCGGCTCAGGCATTGCCCGTATAATGGGCGGATGCCGAGCCCCAAGCCAATCTCCCCTGCTGAAGGCACCGTCATCGTCGGCATGTCCGGCGGCGTCGACTCGGCCGTTGCGGCCCTGCTCCTGCGCGATGCCGGCTTTTCGGTGCAGGGCCTGTTCATGTCCAATTGGGACGACGACGACGGCTACTGCACGGCGGCGGCGGATTTCCAGGACGCTCGGCGCGTTTGCGAGATTTTGGGTCTCCCCCTACACCGCGTCAGCTTCGCGAAAGCCTACCGTGAACGCGTGTTCAGCCTTTTCCTGCGCGAATATGCCGCGGGCCGCACACCGAATCCGGACGTTCTTTGCAATCGAGAAATCAAGTTCGGCATCTGTTTTGAATACATGCAGCGCTTGGGCGCCGACTGGATCGCGACCGGGCACTACGCGCAAGTTCGACACGGAAGCCCCTATCCCGAGTTGCTGAAGGCGGCCGATTCTGCCAAAGATCAGAGCTATTTCCTGCACAGCGTCGCGGTCTCCGCCCTGTCCAAGACACTTTTTCCCCTGGGCCACCTGCAGAAGCCGCAGGTGCGCGCCATGGCGCACGCCGCCGGCCTGCCGGTATTCGATAAGCCGGACAGCACCGGCATCTGCTTCATCGGCGAGCGGCCGTTCCAGGAGTTTTTGAGCCAGCATCTTCGCACTGCGCCCGGACCCATCGAGACAGCCGACGGACGGGTGCTGGGCGAACATGCGGGTCTCGCCCTGTACACCCTCGGCCAGCGTTCCGGCCTCAAAATAGGCGGGCGCGCCGGCGCTGCCGCCGCGCCCTGGTATGTGGCGGACAAGGTCATGGCTCGCAATGCGCTCATTGTGGTCCAGGATCAGAATCATCCTTTGCTGCTGTCGGATGCCTTCAGCGTCGAGCAGATGCATTGGATCAATCCAGGCGATGTGTCAGAGCTGCCCCTCGAGTGCGCGGTCAAGACGCGCTATCGGCAAAACGATTTAGACTGCGTGGTGCGTGCCAGCGACGATGGGTCCTGGCGGGTCGCGTTGGAGCGCGCCGCGCGCTCAGTGACGCCGGGCCAATATGCCGTGTTCTATCAAGGCGCGCGCTGTCTCGGCGGCGGCATCATCGCGAGCCGCTTCAATTCCGAGCTGGCGCCGGCAGCCGGAAGAATCACTTATAATTCTCTTTTTTCGGTGGAGGGGTCATGACGGACAGCTTCAAGGCGCGAACGACGCTCAAGGTGGGCGCGCAACAATACGATATCTTAAGTCTCGCGGCGCTGAAGTCGCAGAATGTGGACCGCCTGCCCTTTTCGCTGAAAATACTGCTCGAGAATCTGTTGCGCTTCGAGGACGGCGTCAACGTGACCAAGGCCGATATCGAGGCGCTGCTCAAGTGGGACGCGAAGGCGCCGCCAAGCCATGAGATCGCCTTCACGCCTGCCCGGGTCATCATGCAGGATTTCACCGGCGTGCCCTGCATTGTGGATCTTGCGGCCATGCGCGAAGCGATCGTGAAGCTCGGCGGCGATCCGCAGAAGGTCAATCCGTTGGCGCCCGCCGAACTGGTCATCGATCACTCGGTGCAAGTGGACGAGTACGGCGCCGCCAATTCACTGCAGCACAATAACGAGATTGAGTTTCAGCGCAACGGCGAACGCTATATGTTCCTGCGCTGGGGACAAACCGCGTTCAGCAATTTCAAAGTGGTGCCGCCGAACACGGGCATCGTGCACCAGGTCAATATCGAACGGCTGGCGCGCGTTATTTTTTCGGACGAGGCCGCGAACAAGAAGGCGGCATATCCTGACACCTTGGTCGGCACGGACTCGCACACCACCATGGTCAACGGATTGGGCGTGTTGGGCTGGGGCGTCGGCGGCATTGAGGCCGAAGCGGCCATGCTGGGTCAGCCGGTCACCATGCTGATTCCCCAAGTCATCGGCTTTAAGCTGACGGGAGCGTTGCCGGCGGGCACGACGGCGACCGATCTGGTGCTGACCGTGACAGAGATGTTGCGCAAGAAAGGCGTGGTCGACAAGTTCGTCGAATTCTTCGGCGACGGGCTCAAAGGGTTGCCGCTCGCCGACCGGGCGACGATTGCCAATATGTCGCCCGAGTTCGGTTCCACCTGCGCAATTTTCCCCATTGACGAGGAAACCATACGCTACCTGGAATTGACCGGCCGATCCGCCGAACAAATCGCGCTGGTTGAGGCCTATGCCAAGGCCCAAGGCCTATGGCGCATGAACGGTGCGCCGCAGGCGGACTACACCGATGTGGTCGAATTGGATCTGTCGACGGTTGTACCGTCGCTGGCGGGACCGAAACGCCCTCAAGACCGGGTGCCGCTCACGAACGCGAAAAACGTCTATCGAAGCAGTGTTAAAAAAATGGCTGAGGAGCGCACGCAGAAAAATCCCAAGGCGACCGGCAGCGCGCCGGCCAAAGTGGGCAATGCGAGTTTCGAAGTCAAAGACGGCGCGGTATTGATCGCGGCGATCACCAGCTGCACCAACACTTCGAATCCCGCTGTGCTGGTGGCTGCGGGGCTGCTTGCCCGCAACGCACTGAAGCAGGGTTTGAATGTTAAGCCCTGGGTGAAAACTTCTCTGGCGCCGGGCTCGCGCGTTGTAACCGACTACTTGGCCAAAGCGGGTCTCTTGCATGATTTGGAGCAGCTCGGCTTTTACACCGTGGGCTACGGATGTACCACATGTATTGGTAATTCAGGACCCTTGAAGCCCGAGATCTCCGAAGCGGTCAAAACCGGCGATGTGGTCGCTTGCGCGGTGCTCTCTGGCAATCGTAATTTCGAGGGCCGCGTGCATCCTGAAATCAAGATGAATTTTTTAGCCTCACCGCCGCTCGTGGTCGCTTATGCGCTCGCGGGTAGCCTGGATATCGATATCACCACCGAGTCCTTTGGCACCGGCAAAGATGGCAAGCCAGTTTACCTCAAGGACATTTGGCCGAGCGCGAAGGATGTGGCGGCAGCGGTCGGCTCGTCGGTCGACTCAGCCATGTTCAAGAAAGGCTACGCCAACGTATTTTTGGGCGATGCGAACTGGGCTGCGATCAAGACCCCGGCGGGGAAGATCTATTCCTGGGATGCGAAGTCCACTTACGTGAAGAATCCGCCCTACTTCGACGGCATGACGATGACACCGGCGCCGATGGTCGACATCAAGGACGCACGCGCGCTCGCCGTGCTGGGCGATTCGGTCACCACGGATCACATCTCGCCGGCCGGCAATATCTCGAAAACCAGCCCCGCCGCCAAATACCTCGTGGCCCAGGGAGTACAGGCCGCGGATTTCAACTCGTATGGCGCGCGCCGCGGCAATCACGAAGTCATGATGCGCGGCACCTTTGCGAATATCCGCTTGCGCAATTTGCTCTTGCCCGGCACCGAAGGCGGCGTTACGCTGCACATCCCCAGCGGCGAGCAGATGTCGATCTTCGATGCCGCGATGAAATACAAGGCGGCCAATACTCCGCTGGTGATTCTCGCGGGCAAGGAATACGGTACGGGCAGCTCGCGCGATTGGGCTGCCAAGGGCACGATGTTATTGGGCGTGAAGGCGGTGATCGCCGAGAGTTTCGAGCGCATTCACCGCTCCAATCTGATCGGCATGGGTGTGCTGCCGCTGCAATTCAAAGACGGACAAAACGCACAGAGCTTAGGGCTCAACGGCAAGGAATCCTTTGAGATCGTGGGACTGAACCGCGGCGCTGCGAAAACCGTCAAAGTGATCGCCAAGACCGATGCGGGCAAAAGCGTCGAGTTCGAGGCGCGTCTGCGCATCGACACGCCAAAAGAGCTCGACTACTTCCAACACGGCGGGATTCTGCAGTACGTGTTGCGGCAGCTGGCGGCGCCGGGGAAGGCGGCCTAGCGGTGATATTGCCCAGTTGATGAGCGCTCGTCAGGGAGGGCAAGGCACGTCGTCTACTTGGCCGGCGGCACGCTCCCCGCCTCCACCAATACCATGGTGTTTGGATTGATGTGAGCCTTGATCGCGGCGTTGACCTGATCGCGGGTCAGCGCCTTGATGGCCTTCGGGTATGCGTCGAGCCAGCTCGGATCGAGCCCTCGCTGCGCATCTGCCAGAATGGTCTCGGCCAATCCCTGGGTCGTCGATAAGCTCACGAAGTAGCCGCCTATCACGCCTTGTTTGCGCGCCGCCAATTCCTGCTCGGTGACTCCGTCCTTCCACCACTTGGCCACCTCGCGGCGAGTCGATTCCAAGCCTTTGCCCAAAAGCGCAGGTGCGAAGCTGGCGGAGACTTCCCACACGCCATCAACGATGCTGTCATCGCTCATGCTCGCACCGATGTTGTAGGTCAGCCCTTCCTTGTCGCGCACAGTGCTCATCAGTCTCCCCGTAAAGCCCTGCCCCAGAATCGCCGTGCCGATGCGCAGCGGCAAATTATCGGGATCGCTATAGCGCAGTCCGCTCGCCTGACCGAACAGCACGGTCACGCTGGGTTTATCCGTGAGAGGCACCGTGATCTCACTCGCCGCGGAAGCGGCGGCCGGCTTCGCCGTGCGGAGGTAATCCTGACCGCCCGACCAACCGGAGAACGCCTTGGCGATATCAGCTTGCGTGTCCGCATCGGAAACGTCGCCGACGACCACCATGGTCATGTGCGCCGGTCCATAGTATTTTGCCTGGAACGCCTTGAGCTCTTCGAGTTTCGCGGTGTTCGCCGCGGCGATGTACTCTTTCAAGGTGTGCGGGCGATTCGGATGACCTTCCGGAAATACCGCCCGGCCGAAGGAATCGGACGCCAACGCGCCGCTGTCCTGCATCGAAGCCTCGAGCTCACCGATGAATTGCTCCTTGGCTTTGTTGAACTCGCCCACCAGCAGCGCCGGGGTGCGCAACTCCGCCGCCAGGGTGTCGATGATCAACGGTAAATCCTTCCTCAGGCACTTCGCGCGAATCTCGAGCGATTGCGGGCCGACGGTAAAGCTGATCTCGGCGCCGACGTTATCCAATCTCTCGGAGATCGAAAACTTGTCGAGCGACTTGGTGCCGCGGTCGAGCATCATCCCCGATAGCGTGGGAATGGCGATATTGCCCGATTCCACCATGGCATCACCCGCGGGCAACACACCCATAATGATGACCACGTCTTTCACATTGCTGCGATACGTGATCAGATCGATTCCATCGACTTTTGATCGATGTGCCTGATCCGCCATGTTGGCTGAAGCGGGGCCGGCCATCGCCAACAGCGCCGCCATCATAAAAAATCGCGTCACGAGCCCTTCTCCGTTTTTGGCGCCACCGGCACAAACCAACCGGTCGTACTCTGATCCGCGCCGAAATATTGCTTTGCCACGCGCTGAACATCCGCCGGGGTGACCTGTTGGACCCTCTGCGGAAAGGTGACGTACAAGGTCCAGTCGCCGACGCCGATCCATTCGCTGAGTTCGCTTGCGACGGCGGCGGTGCCGTCGCGCTTATACGCATCCTCGGCGATATATTGTTGCTTGACGCTGGCGACTTCAGCCGGCGTGACGCCGCTGGTCTTGATCTTGTTCAATTCCGCCACCAGCGCGCGCTCGGCCTGCTCGTGCGTGGTTCCGGGCGTCAGCGCCGCATACAGGGTATGCAGCGACAGGTCGTGAAACACGTCGGTGCCGGCGGCCGCACTCAATGCCAGCCCCTGGTCGACGAGCGAGCGATAAAGGCGCGCATTTTTACCCGAGCTCAAAATGGCATCGAGCATCTCGAGCGCGGCTTGGTCGGCGTCTCTGCCGTTGGGGACTTTGTGGGCGATGATAATCGCGCCGAGCTCACCCGGGCGCTTGACGACGACTCGCCGTTCGCCGCTCTGCGCCGGCTCCTCGGTGTAAATCGTGGGAATGGGTGCCGGCGAATGAGGATAGACGCCGTAGTACTTCTTGATCAGCCCCAGCACCGCATCGGTCTCGATATCGCCGACCACCGTAAGGGTCGCGTTGTTCGGCCAGTAGAAGGTGTCGTAGAACTCGCGAAGCTTGGCGATCGGCACGTGCTCGATGTCGCTCTTCCAGCCGATGGTCGGATGGTGATACGGCAGTGCCACATACGCCGCCGCCATTACTTCCTCCAGCAGCACGTTTTCAGGATCGTTCTTGCCGCGCTCGTATTCATTGCGCACGACGGTCATTTCTGCCTGCCGGTCGGCTTCATGCAGCCAAAGATGGCGCATGCGATCGGCTTCGATTGCGACGTAACTCTCCAGGCTTTCGCGCCCGACGGTTGCGAAGTAGTTCGTGCGGTCGAAGGACGTGCTGGCATTGAACTGCCCGCCCACCCGCTCCAGCATCTGCTTGATGCTATTGCCCTTGGCATCGTTGAAAGCATCGCTGCCCTTGAACATCATGTGTTCCAAGATGTGCGTGGCGCCCGTCGCGCCGGTCACTTCATTGCGTGAGCCGACCTGATACGTGACCTCGAAGGTGACCACGGGCGCGGAATGATCGGGCACCAGCAGCACAGTCAAACCATTGTTGTCGAGGCGATATTCGTCGATGCCGCCGAGGGATTTCACATGAGAAAATCCCGTAGAACCCGGCACGGCGGCTGGCTGCAGCGTCGGTTTATCCGGCGCGGCTTGAGCGGCAACGCTCCCCAGCGCCAAGACGGCGAGGCTCGTCCAGATCGTGCGCGAAATCCGCTTGATGCTCTCGAACATCCTGAATCCCACCGTTTCACCTAACATTCAATTCTAATTGTTTCCGCCGCCCGGGTGGCCTTATCGCAGAAAGGCTTGCGATTAAACGCGAGCGAATCTCGTCACCCTGCGCAACGCGCGTCATCGCCGCAGAACAGGTCATAATCGCCTGCATGCATACGCCGCTTGCGGACCCCCAGGGTGGCAAGTGCGTGATAAATATTCGATGTAAGTCATCTATCTTAATGTATTTAAAGGTAAATATTTGCCTCCAAAACCTGCCAGCAGCGTCGCGACAAAGCCCTGGATAGCCCTCTTCGATCTGGACGGCACGCTTACCTGGCGCGATACGCTGTTGCCCTTCCTGTTGGGATTCGTGCGTCGACGGCCTCACCGAGCGCTGGGTCTTTGGCGATTGCCGCTCGCGCTCGCAC
>DATNKC010000011.1:0-4669 GCA_035603615.1 Steroidobacteraceae bacterium
GAGAAGAAAAACAACGGCCAGCGTGGCATATCGGTCGCCGCGGCGTTTCAAGTATTGGCGAATGGTCATGCCGCCTCAATTTTAACCAAATCGTGAGCGATCTGTGAGCCAGTGCCGGCCTTGGGCGTCATCCGTTTCGCCCCTCTCACGTTGCTCCCTACCGTGGACTCTCTATTTCACAAGTACTGGCGATTGGTGGTGCTCGCGGGCGCCCTTGCGGCATCGTTAAGCGCGCAGGCTGACCCGATATCCGCGCTGCAACTGCTTCGCGAAGGCGGTTGCGGCGGCATTTTGCCGCCGGCGCCGCTGCTTCGGCACGTCGCTTCGTTGGATCGAGCCGCTGAACAATGGGCCAACGGACGTTCCCTGGCATCGGCCGCTCAGCTAAGCGGTTACGAATCCGCATCGAGCGCCGGACTGCACATAAGGGGCCCGGAGGGGGCCACTGTCCAGCTGCTCAAAAAATCCGATTGCCGCACCGTGACCAACCCAACTTTCCATGACGTCGGTTTCTATCAACGCGGCGTGGAATCCTGGCTGTTGTTGGGATCGGTCTACGCGGCGCCGTCGAGTGCGCAAGCGCCAATGCAGGCGAGCCGCGCCTTGCAACTGGTCAACGCGGTTCGCGCCCGCGGCGCGCGCTGCGGCGATCACTCATTTGCGCCGGCACCGCCGGTGAAGCTCTCCGAGACCCTGGCGGTCGTCGCGTTTGGCCACGCCGACGACATGGCCCGGCACAACTACTTCGAACACGAAGATCTGAAGGGGCGCTCGCCCGCCGATCGGGTGCGCGCGTTCGGATATCAGGAAAAATTGGTGGGCGAAAATATCGCCTACGGACCGAAGTCTGCCGAGGAAGTCGTGCAAGGCTGGCTCGATAGCCCGGGGCATTGCGAAAACATCATGGATCCCCGGTTCGCCGAAATGGGTATTGCGTACGCGGCCGGTCAAAGCTCGAGGCGCGGGTTGTTCTGGGTGCAATTGCTGGTCGCACCGAAAGCCTGATCGGCGGCGGTGTCAGTCTTCTTTCGCGACGACCGGCGGATCGCGCTCGACCGCGGCGCGCATGTAGGCTGGATCTTTCGAATCCATGCAGACGAAGGTCAGGTCTTCCTGTTTCGGCGACCAGGCATGCTCGCTCGACTCGGTGGACTGACGAAACATCACGTGCTTGCCTAACTGTTCGCAGTATTGATTGGCGACGCTGAGCGCCTTGAGATTCGTATCCGTCTGCGTTTCATAGCGTGCGCCCGTGACGCTCACACGGTAGGCATCCTGGCCGCCGGGCACGACGCCGGAGGGCGTCGACGCGCAGCCTGCCATCGTTGCGGATGCAATGATTCCGAACACCCACTGCGATTTGCGCCTTGTCATGAGAACTCCTCCGGTAGCACCACGCACGATAGCGCGGCAGTCCTTCCAGAGTTCGTGATCTGACGCACGATCAGCGGCGCATAAGTGTGACCGCCATCACGTGACAGCCTGCGCCTGTGTCAACCCGGGTCTCCATGCGCCGTTGATGCTTGCAATAGCGGCGCAAGCAACGCGCCAACATTCGACAAGAAAATAATTATGGTTAAATTAGAGGAGAAACCAATTATGTTTTCGAACAAGTCTCGATTGTTGGCGCTCGGTCTCGCCAGCGCCATGACCGCCGCGTGCGGCGGCGGTGGTTCGAGCGGAGGCTCGATGAACCCGCCGACCTCTGCGCCGCAAAGCGCGAACGTTTCGATGCTCATCAGCGACGCCTCCACTGAGGATTGGGCCACGATCGGCGTCAAAGTACTTTCCATCGCCCTGGTCCCGCAAGGCGGCGGCAGCAATGTCACCGTGTATACGGCACCCTCGCCTGCGCCCACGGTCAACCTGGCGGAGCTTGATCAAATCGCTGAAATCCTCGGCAATGTGAGCGTACCGGTCGGCACCTACAGCAGCGCCGTGCTGACGATCAGCGCCAACCCGGGAGACGTTCTGTTGACCACCGCGGCTGATCCGGAAGCCGGTTTCGCGGCCGCTGCGTCAACGACGATTCCTGCCGCGGATGTGCAAATTCAGCACACCACCGGCGCAACCGGGAGCCTCACGGTACCGGTCACGGTCAACTTCGTCTCGCCCTTGGTCGTGAGTGCGAATCAGAACAATGCGCTGGATCTCGAATTTGACTTGGGCCATCCCGCATTCCTCGTCGGTCACGTGCCGCCGGGCGCAGGCACGACGCTGTGGGCGGTGAACTTCGACGGCCCGGTGCGTCATCACCCGCTGCATGACCTGAGGTGGCTGGTGCTGCGCCACATGTACGGCGATGTGACGGCGATCGCGAGTGATAATTCCAGCATCACCATCACCAAGGAGTTTCCGACCGAGCCGGTTGTCACGCCCGAAACTGCCGTCGCCGGCGCGCAATCGCTGCAGATCTTGGCAGACTCGACCAACGGCACGATCTTCTACGACGTGGATGCAAAGACCCGCACTGTGATCAAGGATTTTTCCTCGGAAGCTTCCGTCAGTGGGAAGTTCGTGCGAGTGGCGGCGCGCTATCAAGAAGACGGCACGCTGGTTGCGACTCGCATCTGGGCGAGCAGCCAGTTCAATGATGTCTGGTTGAGCCCGGAAGGCCATGTGTTGCACGTCAACACCAACACCGATGTCATGACGGTTCAGAACGAGTCGGGTATGGGTGTGGATTTGGTGGTCGACGCCAATACGCAGTTCTTCTTCCGCGAGCCGCAGAACGGCCAGGCGGACTCGACTCCGATTGGCACCGGTACGGCTTTTCTGACGAGCAATGACCTGGTACGGGGCTTCAAAGTGCATGCCAGCGTGGTCGATCCCTTGGCGACGCCGCTGGTCGCGCAAAGCGTGGATATCGAAGTCGCCAAATACGACGGCAAGATCTCGGCGCCCAACATGACCGGCTTCACCTACACCCGAGTGTTTGCGACGGCCAAAGATGACTACACAATCACGCTGAACTACATCGACGGTGCGACGGCGAACGGCACGGACCCGATGGGCAATGCGATCTCAGGCTATCAGTGGTGGAACTTTGCCTATCCGACCGTGGTGACGAGCGGCACGAATGCCGTGAGCGAGTTCATCGCGGCCACCAACGACAGCGTCAACTTCGGCGGCACAGTGGGTGCGGTGCCCTCGCGCGGCGTGAGCTTCTCGATCTGGAATGACCCGGCCAATGCGAACGGCTGGTCAGCAGCAGCGACCATTCTGACGCCCTCGACGCTGCCCTTAGGCCTCGTCGCCAGCGGACTGGCCAGCAATGCGTTCACCATGACAATACCCGGCGGCGCCAATGCGGCCACGGTGGATGTCAGTGCCACCTCGGGTAGTGCGACCTTGGTCTATCAGGTGGATCTCACCAACGGCGTCTTGACGGTGAGCCCGATCGATATCACCACCACGAGTGGACTCGCGACGCTGACCAGCAACTTGACGGCGGGCGAACCGGTCAAGGTGTACGGAATACCGCAGCCCGACGGGACATTGAAGGCCTACGTGATCGCGTACTACACGGGGTCCATGCCCGCACAATAAGCATGGTTTGGATCCATTGGATCGCCGCGCGGAGCCTCGAAGGACCGCGCGGCGATTTTTCTAACACCCACACCATATTCGTAGACATTCTTTCCACCGCGATAGGCGGTAAAGGACAGCGCCGCGCCGGCGGCAATGAGCACAACAAGAAAAATCCACGACGGCCGCGAGCGGGATGCCGTACCCGCACCGCGCCAGACGGCGAGCAGCACCAACAGCAGCGTCGTCAACATCGCCCACTTCAGGTGGATAGAGATGGCTTGGCGGGCCGCGGCGCTCAGGTCCTGACCAAGCACGGCGCTCAATCCGGTGCCTAAGGCAACCAGGGCGGCCGCCGCGCCCAAACACAGATTCCAAGTTCCCACCGTCGCGGCGCTCGCGGCCACCGATTCGCTGCGCAGCAATCGCGCCGCCAGCAGCAGCGCCGTCGCCGAGAGAACCAGCGCGATGGGAAAATGCACCACCAGAGGGTGCCAGTTCGGAAAGGGACTCATGACGGCCCCGGCACGCCAAGTTGTCCGCGCCACCAGCCGATGGCGTCACGAAGACCCTCGTTTAAGGAGAACTGCGGCCGCCAGTGCACCTCCTCGCGCAGTCGGCGCAGATCCGGCACCAACAGCGGCGGCTCATCGGCGGGGGCGCTGCGGGCGCCGAGGCGCACCAGATCGCGCCGGCCGATCTCGAGCGCGATGCGATCGATCAGGTCCGCCAACGCGATTCTTTCATCCGAACCGATATTCACCGGACCTTGAACGTCGCTCTCGAGCAGTTGCGCAAACGCGGCGCCCACATCGGCAACATGCAGAAAGCTGCGGATCTGACGTCCATGCGTACACAGGGCTTCCTGGTTCATGAGCAAGTGACGGATCACCGACGGCACCAAACGATCCGGATGCTCGTGGGGACCGAATTGAAAAAAAATACGGCCCCAAGCGCTCGATAGATGTTCCTCTCGGGAGAATTGCGCCAATGCCTTTTGCAAGGCGATCTTGCAGGAGGCATAGGGCGTGAGCGCCATGGATTCATCGGCCATCGGGCTCGAGGTTTCGCTGCACACGCTCGCCTGGGACCAATCGTACTCCGCAGAACTCCCTGCCATGACCGCACGGATGCCGCCGAG
>DATNKC010000012.1:0-6021 GCA_035603615.1 Steroidobacteraceae bacterium
GGTGGGCGAAGTCGTGGAGTCGCGCAGCAGCCAATTCGCCGTCGGAGACACGGTTCGCGGCATGCTGGGCTGGGCCGAGTATGGCGTGAGCAAATCCGAAGGCATCGCCAAAGTGGACACGCGTCATATCCCGCTGTCGGCCTATCTGGGCGTGGTCGGCATGCCAGGCATGACGGCTTGGTATGGCTACAACAAGATCATGGAACCCAAGGCAGGCGAGACGGTTGTGGTCAGTGCGGCCTGCGGCGCAGTGGGCAGCGTAGTCGGACAATTGGCGCGTATTGCCGGGGTACGGGTAGTGGGAATTGCGGGCGGCCCCGAGAAATGCCGCTACGTCACGGAAGAACTTGGATTCGATGCCTGCGTCGACTACAAGACGGCCGCCGACGCCAAGTCATTGGCGGGATTGATTGCGGCAGCGGCGCCCAAAGGCGTGGACGCGCACTTCGAAAATGTCGGCGGCGATGTATTGAACGCCGTCATGACACTGCTCAATCCCTTCGCGCGAGTTGCGATTTGCGGTCTCATCACGGACTACAACATGACTCCGGGTCACGTGCCGAAGAGCGCCATTATGAATCCGGGCATGTTTCTGGTGGCCCGCTTCAAGATGCAAGGGTTCATTATTTCCGATCATCTGAATCTGTGGCCTGAAGGGTTATCGGCTTTGGGAGGACTCGTGGCTGCGGGAAAATTGAAATATCAGGAGTCCATCGCCGAGGGCCTGGCTGCCGCGCCTGCGGCCTTCATCGGGATGCTGAAGGGTCACAACTTCGGCAAGCAGTTGGTCCGGCTATACTAAAAGCCCATGCAACAGATCATCCTGCACCATTATCCGATGTCGCCTTTCGCAGAGAAAGTGCGATTGATCTTAGGTTTCAAGGGGCTGCATTGGTCTTCCGTGCACATCCCCAATATCATGCCGAAGCCGGATGTAACGGCGCTGACCGGCGGATATCGCAAGACGCCGGTGATGCAAATCGGCGCAGACATTTATTGCGACACTGCGTTGATCGCCGATGTGATCGAGGAGCGCGCACCGAGCCCAACTCTGTATCCCAGCGGCGTCGCGGCCGCATCGCGCGTCCTGGCGCAATGGGCGGATTCCACGTTGTTTTGGACCGCCGTTCCCTTCGCGATGCAGCCGGCGGGACTGGCGCATATGTTCGATGGCGTGCCACCCGAAACCATCAAGGCCTTCGGCGATGACCGGAACGTGTTCCGCGCCAATATGCCGCGCATGCGTGCGGCGGATGCGAATGCGGCCTTTGCGCTCTATCTGGAACGGCTGGAAGAGACGCTCGGCAAGCAGACTTTCTTCTTCGGAGCGGCGCCGAGCATCGCGGATTTCTCGATTTATCACTGTCTGTGGTTCGTCCTGCGCGGCGGCCCGGTGGCGAAGATCCTCGAATCCTTCCCGGCGCTCCAAGACTGGCGGCAGCGCGTGGCTGACTTCGGCCATGGCACGCACGAGAAACTCGATAGCGGCGCCGCCATCGCGATTGCCCGCGACGCTACGCCTGCGAAATCCGCGGGTAATGTCGATTCACATGGTCTCGCCATCGGCGATCGGGTGGTCGCGGCGGCGACCGATACGGGAACCGACCCAATCGAGGGGACGCTTTATGGCGCCACCAAGACCCGGTTCTCGATCGCGCGCGAGGATCAGCGCGCCGGCAGGGTAGTCGTGCACTTCCCCCGATTGGGTTTCGAGTTACGTCGGGTGAAATAGCAACCGCTTGATCGGGGCTATACAGCCAGGCGGCGCTATACAGCGAGGCGGGGCGCCGGCGTGCGCCAGACTCGATAGCCGCCCAAAAAGGCGAATTCATTGCTTCCAAGCCGGGCGTTCTTGGGCAGTTTTTTCAGCTTCTTGGCATTGCCGCCGCCCAGCACCACATAGTCTACTTCGAGGGCTTTGCTGAGTTGCTCGACCACGTCTGCGACCGTGACACGCCACTTTTTGGGACCGAGACGGCGGCGCCCGCGATCGCCGACGTAGTCTTCGTAGGTGCGACCGTTCTTGTAAGGCAGATGCGCAAGTTCCATCGGCGCTACGGTGCCATCGACAACGAGCGCGGAGCCAAGTCCTGTGCCCAAGCCCAAAAAGAGCATGCGTCCGCCTTCGTAGCTGCCAATGGCCTGCATCGCTGCATCGTTCATCAGCTGCGTGGGCTTTCCAAAGGCCTTGCGGAAGTCGAAACCCACCCAGCCTCGGCCGAGATTGTAGGGTTCAGTGACGATCTTGCCGTGGGCGACAACCCCCGGGTAGCCAATGGAAATGACATCGTATTTCAAATCGGCGGTCAGCTCGCGCACGCGCGCCACCATCTTTCGCGGCGTCATCGTTGGTCCGGATTCAAATTCGCGTGTTTCGCGCTGGCCGGAGACCCTGGCTTTTACATGTGTCCCGCCGACATCGATGGCGAGCACCCGCCGCTGAGCCTTTCGTTCCATGATCCGCACAATAGCGCACTTAGGGTTGGCTCGTCAGTCGTATCTCCTGACATAATGGGCACTATGAAACTTCAACCACTCCTCGGCCTCTATGTTGTCTTGTCTGCGGCAATGGCAGGATGCGCGGCAGCACCGCCGGCGCCCGGACCGTTGCGTGTGCCTGCGGATCAATCGCTGATCAAACAGTTGCACGCCACGGGCGTGCAGATTTACGAGTGCCAGGCCACGAAGAATGATCCCTCGCAATTCGCGTGGGTGTTCAAAGCCCCCGAGGCCAGCCTGGCTACCAAAGGGGGCCGAATCGTGGCCAAGCATTACGCGGGACCGACATGGGAAGCCAATGATGGCAGTGTAGTGGTGGGGGAGGTGATCGGCAGCAGCCCGAGCCCGAAGCCAAACTCGATACCCTGGCTGCTGCTGAAGGCGAAGGCGACGGCCGGCAATGGCCTCTTCACGCACGTGCAGTTCATCCAGCGCTTAAATACGGTGGGGGGCAGCGTGCCCGCCGGAGGATGCCGCAGCGAGCAGGCCGGACAACTGGGGCGTGCCCCCTACACGGCCGACTATGCATTCTATGGCGCGAGAAATTGACCGCGGCCCAGGATGACCCGCTGGAGAGGGTGCAGACAAAAATAGCGTATCTCGAGCACGCCATGGCGGAGCTGAGCGATGCGGTGTTCCGACAGCACCAGGATATTCAGTCGATCGAGGCGCAGCTAAAAGCAATCAGAGAAAGAATGGCGGGTGCACCATCGGACGATGGGCGCACGTTGGAACAGGAGCGGCCGCCTCATTACTGATTAATGAGATTGAGGTATCGGGCATGGTTGTCGTTGGGATCGTAATTGCATGCCTGCTCGGCGGCCTTGCGGCGTGGTTGATTTACCGGGCTCGCAAGCCGCGGTCGCTACTCTCCTCGAGCGGCAGCGCGGCGTCCATCAAGTCGCGAGGCGGCGCGCCCACTTTGGTACCGGATGCCGCCAGAGCCGAATTGGCAAATAATCTGGTAACCGAACGTCTCTGGAAGCTCGCATTCGCGGCAGCGCCGGAGGCCCAACCCTTGGAACCTGCGCACGCTCGGGTCAGAGATGGGGTCTTCGCGGTTCTACAGGCCAATACGCTGGACCCGAAGTATTTTCCGCGGCGGCCGACCTTGATGCCGCAATTGCTGCGCGCGGTGGATGATCCGCGCAGCGCCCCCGACAAGCTCGCGCGCATCGTCGCGCACGATCCTGTGCTGACATCCGATGTGCTGCGGCTCGCGAACTCGCCAATTTACAAAACTTCTCCCGCGCCCATCGAAACCATCCAACGCGCCATCGTCGTTCTCGGCGTGGATGCGCTGCGAGGTCTTGTGGCGACGGCCATGCTGCAGCCGGTGTTTCGAGCGACGCGCAGCAATTTTCCGCGTTTTCCGCGCATGTTGTGGGAACGCACGGAACGCGCCGCATGCGCCGCGGAGCTGTATGCGCTGAAGGCCCTGCCGCAGGACCGCTTTGAGGCGCAGCTTCTCATCCTGCTCAGCGCCTTGGGGCCGTTGGTGGTGTATGGCGCCGCCCTCGATTTGTACTCACAGCATCCGCGGCTGACGCCGAATGCCACGCTGTTGGTCGACCTGACGGCGGCGCTGGGTCCGCAGGTTTCGCTGCGTGTCGCGCAACAATGGGAAAGCGCTCCGCGTCTCGTCGCCGCCATCGAAAGATCGCCCGCGGAAGCGCTGACGATGGCACTATGCGCCGGGGAACTGCTGGGAACCTTATCCTTGTTGCAGACACAGAGCGTCATTACGGCCGACGAGGCGCTCGCAACGGCCAACGATATCGGATTGGCGAAGACGATCGTGACACCGATCTGGGAGCGGCTGACGGGTGGCCAATAGCGCTATGGACGGCGGAATGACGATCAGAGATCCAATCGACTGGATTGAGGAGGCCCGCCGCCGACCGGACCGATTATTCTTGAGGACGCCGGAGGGCCGCAATTTCAGCTATTCGGCTCTCTGCGAGCAGTCTGGGCGAATCGCCTCAGCCCTCACGCGGCGCGGCGTGAACAGCGGCGACCGCGTCGCTGTTCAAGTCGATAAATCCGCGGAGGCCGTTTTTCTCTACGTCGCTTGTCTGCGTATGGGTGCGGTGTTCGTGCCCATCAATGTTGCGAATACTCCCAACGAAGTCGATTACTTTCTGCGCGATTCGCAGCCGCGCGCCGTCATCGTCCGGCCGCAAGACCAGACGTTGATCGAGCCGCTGGCACGGCAAGCGAATATCGATTGCGTCGAGACGTTGGCTGCGGACGGCTCCGGTTCCTTGCCGCTGCTCGCCGGCAAATGCGCCGCCGATTTCGCCGCACGGCGCGAACTGGGAAGCGGCTCGATCGCGGCCATCATTTACACGTCCGGCACGACCGGCCGTCCTAAGGGCGCGATGCTTACACGCGCGAACCTCACCTCGAATGCAACCGTGTTGGCCGAGGCGTGGCGCTTCTGCGAGGCGGATGTTTTGTTGCACACGTTGCCGCTATTTCACATTCACGGCCTCTTTGTCGCGATCAACACCGTTCTCGCTTCAAATTCCAGTCTGCTGCTGGCTTCGAAATTCGATGCGGCTCAGGCGCTCGAGCAGTTTCCTCAGGCCTCGGTTTACATGGGCGTGCCGACGCACTACACGCGCCTGCTGCAGCAAGGAGGTCTGAATCGAGATACGACGGCGACGATGCGCCTGTTCGTTTCGGGTTCGGCGCCCTTGCTGGCGGAGACTCACCGAGAATTTCAGCAGCGCACGGGTCATGTGATTCTGGAGCGCTACGGCATGTCGGAAACCATGATGAACACATCCAATCCCTATGATGGCGTGAGATTGCCCGGATCGGTCGGTCCGCCGTTAAAAGGAATTTCGGTGCGCGTGAGGAAGGCTGAGAGCGGCGGGGTCGAACCCGAGCCGGATGTCGTCGGCACCCTCGAGGTCAAAGGTCCGAATGTGTTCGCAGGATACTGGCGCGACGAGGAGAAAACGCGCAGTGAGTTCTGCGCCGACGGCTGGTTCAAGACGGGAGATGTGGGGCGAGTCGATCGCAACGGCTACGTGCATATCGTCGGCCGCGCCAAAGACCTGGTGATCAGCGGCGGCTGCAACGTCTATCCCAAAGAAGTCGAAGCCGAGTTGGACGCCGTCGAGGGAGTTCTGGAAAGCGCCGTGTTCGGCGTGCCGCATCCGGATTTCGGCGAGGGTGTCACAGCCGTTGTTGTGGCAAAGCCCGGCGCGGCACTCTCGGAAGAGGCGATCATCGAATCCATCAAGACCCGGTTAGCCCGCTATAAAGTGCCGAAACGAATCCTCTTGGTCGAGGAATTGCCGCGCAACGCGATGGGAAAAGTGCAAAAAAATGCCCTGCGCAAAACGTTTGCGGCGATTTATGCCGATGATACCGGCGGTGTTAGGGACATTTGAATTATCGGTTGACGAGTGCGCACGGAGCCAACCGACCGACGGTAGCCATTCGACACCCGTCCTCCGGCACCGTGACTTTGAGCGTCCAGCATGAAAGGCCGAGGGGGATAGAGAAGCG
>DATNKC010000013.1:0-3851 GCA_035603615.1 Steroidobacteraceae bacterium
CCCATGGTCAACCGAGGCTTCGGCAGAATCGTCAATATCACCTCCTCCAGCGTCAAGATGCCGATCCTGGGTCTTGACCTGTCGAGCGGCGCGCGCGCCGGCCTCACCGCCTTCCTGGCGGGCGTCGCCCGCAGCGTCGCCGACAAAAACGTCACCATCAATAACCTCTTGCCCGGCAACTTCGACACGCAGCGCCTGCGCAACAACTTAAGTTTCGCCGCCAAGCGCAATCAAGTGAGCGACGCGGAGGCTACGGCGCGCGCCATCGCCAATATCCCCGCCCGGCGATTCGGCACGGCTGCCGAGTTGGGCCAGACTTGCGCGTTCCTCTGCAGCGTGCACGCCGGATTCATGACCGGCCAGAATGTCTTGTTGGATGGCGGCGCCTATCCGGCCGCCTTCTAAAGTGGCAACGACCTAGACGCCCGCTTGAAGCGGGCCGCCGAATTCCCGCATGCGCGACTGCAGATCCTTGCGGAAACGGCGGCTCAAGCGCAATTTCTGCCCGTCCTCGAGAATGACCTCGTATTCGCCCGCGCTGTCCACCTCCAGCGCGCGCACGCGGCGCAAGTTGACGATGGTCGAGCGGTGAATGCGGCAAAAAATGTGCGGATCCAGATCCCGCTCGAGCTCCGCCATGCTCCGGCGCAGCAAATGAGATTTCACGCCCACGTGCAAGCACACATAGTAATCCGCCGCCTCCACCCAATCGATGTCCGGTATTCGCACATAGATCTCATGCCCGGCGCTGCGCACGGTCAGCCGCGGTATTTCCGGCGCCTGCGCCGCCTCCCGCGCCGCCAATCGCTCTTTGGCCCGCTGCAGCGCCAAAGCGAAGCGCGCGTCATCGAAGGGTTTGAGCAGATAGTCGAGCGCACCGGCATCGAAGGCACGCAGCGCATACTCGTCATACGCGGTCACGAAGACGATCACCGGCAGGGCGCCGTCCGACTTGAGAATCTCCACCACGTCGAACCCGCCGCACTCGGGCATCTGCACATCGAGAAACACCAGGTCCGGGCGTGTGCTGCGAATCTCGGCGACCGCCTCGGCGCCCGAACCCGCTTCCGCAATCGACTCGATGGCGGGATCCTGCCGCAATAAAAACCTCAAGTTGCTGCGCGCCAGCGGCTCATCATCGACGAGCAGCGCACGAATCTTCGCGGTGTGTGGCGTCATCGGCTCAGCTCTCGCGGTAGGGCAGCGCCATTGAAACCTGCACCCCGGTGATGCCGTAATTTTCCAGCCGCAGATCGCAATCGTTGCCATAGAGCAGCTTCAGGCGCGTGCGCAGGTTCGACAGGCCGATGCCATCCGTGATTGCACTGCCATCCCGATCCAGCAATGGACCATCGTTGTAGACGCTCAAATGCAGCAGGCCGTTGGCGCGCGAGGCAGCGAGGCGCACCTCGCCGCCCAGAACCCGCTGCGAAATCCCGTGCTTGATGGCGTTCTCGACCAGCGGCTGCAAGATGAGACTCGGAATCTGCGCCTTGCGCAGCTCATCGGGTATCTGAATATCCAGCCTAAGCCGGCCTGCGAAGCGCGCTTCCTGAATTTGCAGATACTGTCCGACGAACTCCACTTCCTGTGCGAGCAGCGCCTGAGGATCGTGAGAACTGACCGCAACCCTTCTCAAGAAATCACTGAGCGCAACGATCATACTCACCGCTGCATCATTTTTCTGCTCACGCACCAAGCCTGAAATCGAATTGAGCGCATTAAAAATAAAGTGTGGTTCGATTTGCCGTTGCAGCGCATTCAACTGCGCATAGGACAACTGCTCATTGAGGCGCGCCGTGGCGGTCTGCTGCGCGGCCGCCCGGGCTTTCGCATCGAGCACGTAGGTAATGGCGAGAATGAGCGCATACAAAATGAACGCCGGCAGGATGCTGCCGTAGATTTTCATCGGCCAGGTGACCAGGAAAGCATGTGATTCAAAATCCGGGCGCCACGGCTGAAAGACGACTTCGAGCGCCGAGCCCCAAGCGGATGTCACGACGTCGATGGCGACAATGACGCACAGGTGCAGCACCCAGGTCCCCGGCGACTTCCAAGCCGGCGGATGACGGCGCGCCAGCCAAATCACCCAGGGCGTGACCAGCGCCCAGGGCAGCCAGTCGAATGCCAGGACGAAGAACACCTTCATCCAGACGTGATGCATGCCCTCGTGGCGCATGGCGAATACGTTGTTCGTGGCGTCTACCATCGCAAGGGCCGCCCACAGCGAGGCAATCCACAACCAGTTGTATGAATTGGGTCGGGCAGCGGTTTCCATGCGTTGGGAATCCTACTCCACCGTGCAGTGGCGAGCGCAATCATGCAGCGAATCATCGTTTGGCTGCAGCGAGCGGGCTAGTGCCGCGCGCGCCCCGCCGCCATACTCATCCCATGAACACCAAAATGATCGCCGCCGCCGCCCTAGCCCTTCTTTGTTCCATTGCTCTCAGCGAAACCACCGAAACCACGGTTCGCAACCCGGTTTACACGGAGGATGGCCGATTGACGCTGCCGGAGGACTACCGCGAATGGGTGTACTTAAGTTCGGGATTCGACATGGCGTACAGCCCCACGGCGATGGGCCATCATATGTTCGACAACGTATTTGTCGAGCCGGGCGCGTACAAGGTGTTTTTGGCCACCGGCACCTGGCCCGACAAGACCATGCTGGTGCTCGAGGTCCGCGGCGCGATGGACAAGGGCTCTATCAACAAAAACGGCAACTACCAAAGCACCGACGTCATGGGCAGAGAAGTTCACGTGAAGGACAGCGCGCACCTACAGGGGTGGGCATTCTTCGGTTTCGACACCGGGAAGACCGCGCAGATGACTCCTCGAACCGCCGCTTGCTATTCGTGTCACGCCGCTCACGCCGCGGTCGACAACACCTTCGTGCAGTTCTATCCGACCCTATTGCCGATTGCGACCGCTAAAGACACCTTGTCTGCGGCGTACAAAGCGGAGAGTGGCGCCAAGAATTGACGCCGGCTAAAGCCAGGCTTGGCGAAGCCGGGCTGGGTATCAATCTCAGGCGGCGTAATCGCGGGCGACTTCCAGCGCTAGCTCTTCCGTCTGTTCCGGTGCTTGGATTTGCTCCAGCTCCTCCAGCGCCACCATGTTCGCAATGATCGCGGTCTTGCGCGCCTCGAGCTGCTGCCACGTCATCTTCGCACGCGCGACCCCGACGGGCGTCGAGCTTGGATCACCACGTAGCGCTAAATAACGAGCTTTGGCTGCGACCGCACCACTCAAAGCGAAGCTGAACAACGATTGAAGCCTCTTTAACCGATCCTCAATATCCACGGGTCACACCTCGTATAAGGCCGATCAGGCGGTTGGCAGGAGTGTGCCGTGACCGAAACCATTACATAACCCGGCGAATGCTGCGAGTCGCTATAGGATCTGTCCTATAGGCCATGCGAGTTGCCGATCAAGCGCCGGCATGAATACCGAATATCGCCTGCCGTTTAAATCCGAGATATTGGAAAGAGGCGGCCTCGGCGTCGCGCAAATGAAGTGCGATCCCGCCGCTCTGTGCCAGCGTATCCAGGGTTTCTGGTTGATCTGATACGAAGCGCCATTGGGCGGCCGGTTCTTGCGAGACGTCCATCGCAGTCGCGATCGATAGCGCAGACAACAGGGTCTGCGGCGTTGGCGAATACACCAGGACCGCCTCATGAACCATGGCGGTGTGAGCCACGTTCAATGCCAGACACAATCGGCTCTTGACGCCCGCATCGAGGACGTCGGCCGCCCGCGACATTTCAATGTCTCTCGAGATCGTATTGTCCGTCAGCACCCGCCCGCGCTGCAAAAGCGGTTGATCCTTGGCCCACGCCTCGGGCGGACAC
>DATNKC010000014.1:0-12440 GCA_035603615.1 Steroidobacteraceae bacterium
CGACACGATTCCAGACAATCAGATTCACGTAGCCGGTTTCATCTTCCATCGTGACAAACGTCACGCCGCCCGCACTTCCAGGCCGCTGACGCGTGATGACCAGCCCCGCGGTGATCACCATTTTGCCGTTGGGTCGCTCCCACAATTCCTGCGTAGGCACAATGCCGCGGCGCTGCAGCTTGTCGCGCAACAGCGCCAGGGGATGACGGCGCAGCGTCAGTCCCGTACTGCCGTAGTCGGCGATGATATCCTGACCCTCGCGCGGTGCGCGCAGCAGCGGAATGCCTTCATCGACCGCCGTTGCCGCCGGCAGCAGAGGCAGCGCGCGCTCCACGCCCGTGACCTGCCATACCGCGCGATGCCGATGCCCACTTAAGTGCGCCAAGGCATCCGCAGCGGCCAGTGCTTCAAGATCGCGTCGATCGAGAGCGGCGCGCTCGGCCATATCCGCAATACTGCCGAAGGGGCGCACGGCCCGTGCGGCCAGAAGCCGTGCGGCGCCCTCTTGCGAAAGATGCTTCACCAGGCGCAAGCCCAAGCGCAACGCGGGGCGGCCATCCTCACGCCGTTCCAGCGTGCAATCCGACGCGCTGATCATCGCGTCCACGGCACGCACTTCCACCCCGTGAGCGCGCGCATCGCGCACCAATTGCGCCGGCGCATAGAATCCCATCGGCTGGCTGTTGATGAGCGCTGCGCAAAATGCCGCCGGCTCGTAGTGCTTCAGCCAGGCGGAGGTGTAGACCAGCAAGGCGAAGCTGGCGGAATGAGAATTGTGAACGACAAAATGATTGGCCAAAAAATTATGATCGCCCTCGATTTGCAAGTCATAGGTCTCCCTTTCGCCGACCGGCTCAATCTCCACAATCCGGTCCCAATAAAGATCGGAGCGAGCGAGGCGCGCAAGGTCGCGTGACCCCAAAGCTTCCGCGTGCGCCGTCGCCACATGATCGCCAACTTTTAGCTTGCCCAGCTGGCGCCATCCACCCATGGTCATGAAGGGATGTTCGGCAGTCGCCATGATTTCGTGTCCGAGAGCGCTGCGTAGGCGCCACACGGGTTTCACGCCGCTTCGAATAACGCGCAAAACCTTACGCTTGCGCAAACGCAGGTCCTCATCGCATGCCAGCGTGTTATTCAGGTGCGTGCGCCCACTGACAATTTCATCGATGGTCAACCATTTTCCGGAATCGGCATCGACCACCCGTGTCTCGCCAACCACACATTCAGGAAAGCCATATTCGCCAAACCCCAGAATCTGCTTGAAGATTTGCTGCGCAAAACTATCCTCATAGCCGCGCTCGCGCATGCCGTCGATCAGTTGCTTTTGGAAAGGCTCCAATCCGCCCTTGCGCTTCCAAGCGGCCATGGCGCGGCGCAGCCTATCGGCCTCGCCCGGTGAGAAACCGGCCGCGACAATCGCGAGCTGCATGACTTGCTCTTGAAAAATCGGTACGCCCAAGGTGCGCTTGAGCACCGCCTCGACCTCTTTGCTGGGATAGCTCACCGGCTCTTCCCCGCTGCGGCGGCGCAAATACGGGTGCACCATCTCGCCTTGAATGGGCCCGGGACGCACGATGGCCACTTCAATCACCAGATCGTAGAAATTTCGCGGCCTTAGGCGAGGCAACATGGACATTTGCGCCCGCGATTCGATTTGAAACACGCCGGTGGTGTCGGCGCGGCAAATCATGTCGTATACCGCGCTATCCTCGCTCGGCACGCTTGCCACTTCGAGTTTGCTTGGCGCAGCGGATGAGCCGCCAAACTCATTGACCAGGTCAAACGCGCGCCGTATCGCGGTCAGCATCCCCAGGGCCAGCACATCCACCTTCAAGAGGCCCAACGCATCGAGATCGTCCTTGTCCCACTGGATCACGGTGCGATCAGGCATCGTCGCATTTTCGATGGGCACGAGTTCATCGAGTCGACCGCGGGCGATGACGAAGCCGCCCACGTGCTGCGACAGATGGCGGGGGAAGCCTAAAATTTCCGCCGCGAGCGCAATGAGCCGCGCAATCACCGGATCTTCAGGATCGAATCCCGATGCACGAATGCGTTCCGGATCGATGCGCTGGCCATCCCACCATTGCATGCCGCGGGCAAGCCGGTCGACTTGCGCCAGATCTAAACCTAAGGCTTTGCCGACGTCGCGCAACGCGCTGCGCGGCCGATAGCAAATCACCGTGGCGGCCAGTGCCGCCCGTTCGCGTCCATATTTTCCGTAAATGTACTGGATGACTTCTTCGCGCCGCTCGTGCTCGAAATCCACGTCGATATCGGGCGGTTCGTTGCGCTCTTTGGAGATGAAACGTTCGAACAACATGGACATGCGCGAAGGGTCCACTTCCGTGATGCGCAGGCAGTAGCAGACCGTCGAGTTGGCCGCGGAACCCCGTCCCTGGCAGAGAATGTTTTGCGAGCGTGCGTATTCGACCACGTCATGCACGGTCAGAAAAAACGGTTCGAATTGAAGCTCGGCGATCAAGCGCAATTCATGCTCGATGCTCTCGCGCACGGCCGCAGGCGGCCCTGCCGGCCACCGATAGGCGCAGCCCCGTAGGGTCAGCGCGCGCAAATGACTCGCGGGTGTTTCTCCCGGAGGCACGATCTCTTCCGGATATTCGTAACGCAGCTCATCGAGTTTGAAAGTGCAGCGCTCTGCGATCGCCAACGTTTGCGCCAACAACGGTGCGGGGTACAGTTCGCGCAGACGCTGCAGGGGGCGCAAGCAGCGCTCGCCATTGGGATACAAGGCGTAGCCTGCGGCATGCAAGGGCACTCTTAAGCGAATCGCCGTCAGCACATCCTGCAAGGCGCGGCGGCTGCGCCGGTGCATATGCACATCGCCCGCCGCCACGCAGGGCAGTTGCAGCGTTTGGCCCAGGGTTTGCAGCGATTCCAAACGCCGCGCATCGTGGCCGCTGGTGGTGAGTTCCACGCCGATCCATAAGTTGCCGGCGAAGCGTTCGCGCAGCCAGCGGCCATCTTGTTCTTGACGCAGCAGTCCCGCTTTGTCCACGCGCGGCAACCAGATGATCAAACATCCAGGAAGTGCGTTCTCGAGATCTGTGCGCGCCAGCGAGTAGCAGCCTTTGCGAGTGGCACGGCGGGCTTTGCTGATCAAGCGGCTCAACGCACCGTAGCTCGCCCGATTGGTGGCCAGTGCGACGACCTTGAGTTGATCGAGACAGTTGAGCTCGGTGCCAATGATCAGGGGCAGTCCATGCTCTTTCGCAGCGACGTGGGCGCGCACCACACCTGCCAGCGAGCATTCGTCGGTCAGCGCCAAGCCCGCGTAATTCAAGGTCTCGGCCTGCGCCACCAATTCTTCAGGCTGCGAGGCGCCGCGCAAAAAGGAAAAATTACTCAAAGCATGCAGTTCGACGTACACATTTAGCCTTTAAGCGAATACACCGTGGACATACCAGCGTTTGGACTGGCGTTCCTGAAAAACCCACAGCCGCACGCCATCGGAATGGCGTGCAATGTAGTAATCGCGCGCCACGCCTTTGCCATCCCACCAACCGCTTTCGATACGTTCAGGGCCTTGCAGTAGTTCCGGCTTCCGCAACGATAACGGTTCGTTCAACAACCACACCGGACGCGGCAACTTCTGATCGATGACTTCCTCTTCAACCCTGGCCGCGGCGGTCAAGCGCAATTCATGGACTCGCCGCCATGCCGCTTCCGGCCTATGTTCGGGGATGAGGCAAACGCCATACACCGCGTCCTCGCCCAACCGCGCGCGCAAGCGTTCCACCAATTGCGGCGCGCTGTCGCGGCTGCCCGCGCCCGTGAATCCGGCAAAGACATCGAGAGAACTTGCCGACAGAGCGCGCAAGGAACCGGAAATGAGCTCCATGCCTCGAACCGGCGCGCGCAGATCCAGCCGCGCCAGTTTTTGGCAAAGCACATCGCTCAAGCGGCGCCGTTCGCTGGTGATGCTGGCCAAGCCCAATTGCACACACGTTGCCGGCTCTTCCCGATGCCTCAGTTTCAGCTGCAATGCCTGGATGCCGGCCTGGCGCTGGCGCAAGAATCGCGCGCAGCGCTCGACCAAGGGCTCGAGCGCTTTTTCCAAGTAGGCCACATGCTCGATCTCCGTTTCGAAATCACAGCGCTCCCGAAAGCGCTCACGCCGCACGAATGCCCGGCGAGGCGCCGGCTGCCGCGCCAACGCAATGTCTAGATCCCTGACCAGGGCGGGACTCAATCGGCGTGCGAGACCCGCGCGCGGCAACCGCATCAGTTCGCCTAAGTGCGTGACACCCATGGCGCGCAATGTTTGCAGCCGCTCGACATCCCAAGCCGTGCAAGCAATGGGCAGCTTCGCCAGATGAGTCGGCAGCAGCTCGACATCTTCGATTTGCGCCGGGCGGCCCTCGCGCGCCAGCCATAACGCTGCCAGCGTCGACGGCGCGGTGGCGCTGTGAGCCTGCAGTGCCAGCCGGCGCCAACAATCGTCCAGTCCCTCGAGCAGCTGTGGCAATGAGCCGAATAATTTCACACTGCCTTTGATCTCCAGCAATAACGCATTGGGCGGCTCGATGCTGACGAAAGAAGTGAAAGCGTGCGCGTGCAGGCAGAGCTTCTGTAGCGGAGCGGCGAAGGATTCCAGTTGCGCCATGGCCGGAAATACGGCGGCATACCACAGCTGTTTTGGGCGTAGTCGATTAAGAGAGGGCTGCGCGAGCGCCTGCGGCGCCAAGGATACCGGCGCCGAAACATTCGGGCGGCGCGTAGGGGTGGCGGCAAATAAGTCTGCCGTTCGCGATTTCGCTGCGCGCAATTTCACGGACCACCAAGATCTACCGGGCCCGGGCGGCCACCCTGCACTTTGAGCAAATCGACGCGCGTGTACGGCGAACCCTGGCTCATGATAATGCGCAAGTTGGCGGGTGAGGATTCGAAACGATGTCTCTCGGGACGAAACAACACGCCGAGCGAACCGCCGGCTTCGGCCGCGAGCTTCAAACGCCGCAGCCAGCGATCGTCGGTGCCCTTGAGCCAAAGCAAAACGGCAGCGCAAACACCTGAGCTCAATGCCTGCTCAGCCGCCCACAAAGCCTCCGTGGCCGTAGTCGGACGAACCACCAGCAAACGCCCTAGATCGATGCCCTGCTGCGCCAAGGCAGGCGCGTAAGGTTCATGAGGAGGGGCAATCCATACCAGCCAGGGCGCATCACCGCTGCCTGAGGTGGCGCTGCGTTGGCAAGCCACCAGCGCCGGCAAAAAGAGTTGGACTTCGCCGAGGCCGGTATCGTCCAGCAACACTTCGATGAGCGACGCCGTCGGCCACCCACCCCCCGGCAAGCGGGCATCCAGCGAGCTCTTACCGGTGGACCAGACCGGACGAGCGGGGGCAGCCGAGGCGTCTTTTAACTTCCAGACTCGCGCATCAGCCAAGATTTCCGCGATTGACGATGTATCACGCGGCATCCACGTCTTTACCACGACGCAGCACACCGACGACCACCCCTTCAATAATCATGGGTTGTTCTTTGAGATCGACGCGAATCGGTTCGAAATCAGCGTTTTCAGGCATCAGCCAAACAATCGCGCCCTCTTGCCGGTAGCGTTTGACCGTGACCTCGTTTTCCAAGCGCGCGACCACGATTTGACGGTTGCGAACTTCGGGCGTGCGATGCACGGCAACTAAATCGCCATCGAGGATGCCGGCATTTTTCATGCTCATGCCCTGCACTTTCAGAAGATAATGCGGCTGCGGTTGAAATAGCTGCGGATCGATTTGATAACGCTTTTCGATGTGCTCTTCAGCCAAAATCGGCCGACCGGCAGCGACGCGGCCGATGAGCGGCAGACCCAATTGTTCGCGTAAAATATCCTTGAGTTGAATGCCGCGAGAGGCACCGGGAATCAGGTCGATCACCCCTTTGCGCTGCAAGGCGCGCAAGTGTTCCTCGGCCGCATTCGGCGACTTAAAGCCGAGCGTGCGGGCTATTTCCGCACGGGTGGGTGGCATGCCGCTTTCTGAAATGGCGTTTTGAATCAGCCGAAGGATTTGGGTCTGACGGGGTGTAAGGTCCGACATGCGTCACCTGTATATGTAGACAGTGACTGGTATTATATACAGTCTTAAAGACTTGGCAAGTCGTGACCGAAAAAAGCCTGATCGCCTCAGTACGGACGGCCTTATCCGCCGTCGCGATTATCCAGAGGCACACACCCTCCCCCGCCACATTCACATCTCGTGCCTGAATATGACTTCGGCAGTCTTCAACCTTGCATCGAATGACAACTCGCGAAGAGCATTTCCAAACTCAAAATTTTGCGAACGGCATAAGATCTCACGCAAGATTTTTTTTGAGCGCGCCAACAAATAAAAACCGCGCCTATCGCATCAGCTTTGAAAATCTTCTCCGGTCAATCGAGCCGGTAAAAATTGCATTTAGATGGCGCATTCTTAATGATATGACGCTTGTCAGAAATGAACTACGCATAAAAGCGTCTTGGTATACCGACATTTCGATATTTTCAGTTGCAATCGAGGCGCGAATTTGGCTTTATGTAGGACTGTGCTGCGACGCGGGCCGCCTCGATAGCGTGACTGTGCCTGCTGTGGCATCACATCGGAGTTTTCCGACACGAATGAATTAACCCTAGGGGAATATTTTTATGAATTTGACAACCACACTAAAGGTCTCTCTCGCCGCGGCTTGCGTCATCGCATTCGCGGGGTGCACTGACCTGAAGCCGATCCAGGCGCAGATCGATGACCTGAAGTCACAGGTCAGCAAGCTGCAAGGTGACACGGCGCGGGCCTCGAGCGATGCGGCTGCTGCGCATGCGGCGGCTAATAGCGCCCAATCGGCGGCTTCAGGCGCGCAGAGCACGGCAAACCAAGCTCTGTCGACGGCTCAGGCAAATTCGACCGCTATCGAAGCGATCAACGAGAAGATCGATCGCATGTTCAAGAAGTCTGTCTCGAAGTAAACGAGCAGCTTTTTTTGACTTCAAGCGCCGCGGTAACCCCGCGGCGTTTTTCTTTTCACGCCGATGCATGCCTAAGCGTAGAGCGCATTCTCCCAATGGGTTGGTGCCCTCCCTCGCGCATCAATAACGAATTAGTGCCGATCCCCAAGTAAATCCGCCGCCAAATGCTTCGAGCAGCAGCAGCTGGCCGCGCTGCACCCGGCCATCGCGAATTCCGGTATCGAGCGCCAACGGCACGGACGCCGCCGAGGTATTTCCCTGCGTATCAATCGTCACAATGACGCGCTCCATGGGCAGATCGAGTCGTTTTGCGATCGCCTCGATGATTCGGATATTGGCCTGGTGCGGGATCAGCCAGTCAAGTTGCGTTTTGGAGATATTGTTGGCGCTCAAAGTCTCGGTGACCAGAGCTCCCAGGGTATTGACGGCGACCTTATAGACCTCGTTGCCCTTCATCTGCACGCTGGCTTTGCCTTCACGAACCAACTTGAAGCCTTTGGATACGCCGTCTGGATAGGCGAGCAGATCCTTATACTTGCCGTCGGAATGCAGCCGCGTGCTCAAGATCCCCGGTTCGCTCGAGGGTTGCAAAACCACCGCGCCCGCACCATCGGCGAACAGCACGCAGGTGCCGCGATCGTTCCAGTCAATGATGCGGGTGAGCGTTTCCGCACCCACCACCAGCGCGCATTTTGCTTCGCCCAGACGCACGAACTTGTCCGCCACACTCAAGGCGTACACGAATCCGGTACAAGCAGCCTCCATGCTGAACGCAGGACAGCCGTGAATCCCTAATCGATCCTGAAGCAGCGTGCCCACATTGGGAAACACCAAATCCGGCGTCGTCGTGCCGACGCAGATCAGATCGATATCCGATGGCAGAACTCCCGCCGCATCCATGGCTCGGCGCGCCGCATGCTCGGCGAGATCCGTGGTGGTCTCACCTTCCGCCGCCACATGGCGCTGCGAGATGCCCGTGCGCGTGCGGATCCATTCGTCGCTGGTGTCGACCAGTTTCTCGAGATCGTGGTTGGTGAGAATTTTTTTCGGCAGATAACTACCGGTGCCTGCGATTCTTGAGTACATCAAAATCCTTCAAGCCCGGTGTGAAACGCCCAACCGCTGCGCGATGCGCGCCGGCACGCCATTGCGCGCTTCCAAGACCGCGACTTCGATCGCGCGTTGAAAGCCGAACAGGTCGGTGCCGCCGTGACTCTTGATGACGATGCCGTTCAAGCCGACCATGGCCGCGCCATTGTAGCGGCGCGGGTCGATCCTCGCGCGCAGCGCATTCAAGGTAGGACGCGCGGCCAAATAACCCAGCTTGCGCAGCGCCGAGCGCTCGAACTCTTCACGCATGGCCCCGGTGATCAAGCGCGACGCGCCCTCCATGACTTTTAACGCGATATTGCCGGTGAATCCGTCCGTCACGACGACGTCAACCTTGTCGGAAAAAATATCATGACCTTCGACGAAGCCCACGTAATTGATATCGGCGACGGCCATCAAATTATGCGCGGCCTGGACGACATCGTTGCCCTTGACCTCTTCCTCGCCGATGTTGAGCAGGCCCACCCGCGGCCGTTCGTGCGCCCCCGGAAGATCCGCCGCCAGCACCGAACCCATCACCGCAAACTGTACCAGTTGCACGGGAGTGCAAGAGGCGTTGGCGCCAAGATCCAGCATGTAGGTATGGCCGCCGCGCGAGGGGATGATGGAGACGATGGCGGGCCGCTCGACTCCGGGCAGCATCTTCAAAACGAAGTGCGCCGTGGCCATCAGCGCACCGGTATTGCCCGCGCTGACACAGGCATGCGCGTCGCCGGCCTTGACCAGGTCGATGGCGCGGCGCATCGATGAATCCTTCTTGCGGCGCAGCGCTTCGCGCGGATGATCGGTCATTTCCACCACTTCCGTGGCGAATAGACAGGCGACATTGGGCGGCGTGGCGCCGCCCGAGAGTTCGCGCTGCAGATCGGCCTGCCTGCCGGTCAAGGTAAATCGCACATCACCGAAGTCGCGCGCCGCCGCCAGCGCCGCGGGAACGGAAACAGACGGTCCTCGATCGCCGCTCATGGCGTCGATGGCAATATGGAGCGGCGCCGACATGGTGCGCAATTCGCCGACGGCTAAGTTGACGGCTTATTCTTCGGCTGCTGCCGCATCCGCCTTGGTCTGCAATACTTTCTTGCCGCGATAAAAGCCATCGCGCGAAATGCGATGTCGCGAATGGGTTTCGCCGCTCTTCGGCTCAATCGACACCGCGGGTGCCGCGAGCGCCGAATGGGAGCGATGCATGCCGCGCTTCGACGGAGTCTTTCTACTTTTTTGAACTGCCATGGGTTGTCTGTCCTATCAAGTTTTCTTCAATAAATCCTGCAATACCGCAAACGGCCTTTGCCGCACGTCCGGCGTTGGCGCTCGACCGCAGGTCTCCGGCGCGCTGCAGGAGGCTATGACGGGCAAGGCCAACAACAATTCTTCCTCGGCCAATTCGCGCAACGACACGAAGCCTTCATTCATGAGATAAATCTCTCGAGGCGACTCCGCAGGCGCCTCCGCTTCGCTACTCGCAAACTCAATCTCGCTGTCGCCGCTCACCGGCAATTCGAATCCTTGCAGACAACGCTGGCAAACTAGCCGCGGAGTCGCCTGCACGGCGACGGTCGCGCCGACACGACCGGCCTCCAACTTCGAAAAAGCAAATCGCGCCTTTAACGACCCGCGCGCATCCGCCAAAAAATCCTTTACCCTGGACAACTCGCTCAAGGGATAGACGCGCTCTAACACAGCCGCATCAGCCGCCAGGCGCGCGCAATCTACTCGGTCGGACGGGCCCGATGCCATGGGCCGCGTATAATAGGGCGCAGGTACCCCCCTGTCAAAACGAATCCGGTGCAAGTCTTTGTTTTTGAAGTCTCCACCCCCGCTTATTTTGGCCTCGACATCCCGCTACCGGAAAGAACTGCTAGGCAGACTGGGATTGAGCTTTTCTTGCATCGCGCCGGGAGTCGACGAAGCCGCGCATCCCGGCGAGGCGCACCGGGACCTGGTGGCGCGGCTGGCGAGGGCAAAAGCTTCTGCCGTGTCGGTTCAGCAGCCCAACGCCTGGGTGATAGGATCCGATCAAATCGCGGCTCTCGACGAGGGCCCGGCACGGCTCGGCAAGCCAGGCACGGCGGCACGCTGCCAAGAGCAGCTGCGCAGCTGCTCCGGCCGTACCGTCGAATTCTTGACCGCGGTGGCCCTAATGCGCGCGGACAACGGTGCACTGATTGAATTTACCGACACGACGCGGGTGCTTTTTCGCGTTCTGGATCAGGCCACCATTGAGCGATACGTAGCCAAGGAGCAACCCTTGGACTGCGCCGGCGGATTCAAAAGCGAAGGCCTTGGCATCAGCTTGTGCGAGTCGATCGATAGCGCAGATCCAAGCGCACTGATTGGACTGCCCTTGATACGGTTGAGCGCGGCGTTGCGCACCGCCGGTTTCGAAGTCCCCTAGCGTTTCGCGGGCTTGCCACGGCGCGCACCCTTCGCGCCGGAACGCTTCACGGGTGTGATGGCATCGAGCACCGCGGCCAATTCCTTGGGGAGCGGCGCTGAGACGTGGAACGGAACGCCGGAGCCGGGCCAGTCGAACGCCACCGATTGTGCATGCAAGAATGTGCGCTTCAATCCGTGGGATTTTAAATCCGCATTGCGGACGCGATCGCCGTACTTGTCATCGCCCAGCAGCGGATGACCTGCGAATGAGGCATGTACCCGAATTTGATGCGTGCGCCCGGTTGGAATGTCCACTTCCATCAGTGTGGCCAGCGAACCGAAAAACTGCACCGGTTTGAAGACACTCACCGAATCCTTGCCTGCTTCGGCCACTCTGACATGACGTTCACCGTGCTGTCGGTTGTCCGTCGCGAGCGGCGCGTCGATCCGCTTGGTGCCCAATTGCCAGCTGCCGGCGACCAGCGCCAGGTAGGTCTTGTGCATGCCGCCATTGCGGATCAAGGCATGCAGGGCGGTGAGCGTGCTGCGATCCCGCGCGACGAGCAGACAGCCGCTGGTATCGCGATCCAGACGATGCACCAACTCCAGCGTTTCGCGCGGCCTCGAGGCGCGCAATGTCTCGATGACGCCGAAGCTCATGCCGCTGCCGCCGTGCACCGCGACCCCTGCCGGCTTGTCGATGACCAACAGATGGCGGTCTTGGAAAATGACCGCCCCCTCAATCAATTCGAGCAAGCTGCTCGAGGGTCGGCCGGGCTGCGTGTCGGCCTCAATCCGCACCGGCGGCAGGCGTACCTCATCGCCGGCCTGGATCCGGTACTCCGCATCGACGCGCTTGCGATTGACGCGCACTTCGCCCTTGCGCAGCAGGCGATAGACGCGGCTGCGCGGCACGCTCTTGAAGTGGCGCATCAGGAAGTTGTCAATGCGCTGGCCGGACTCATCGGCAGTCACGGTGCGCATCGTTAGCGGACTTTTCGGCGCGCGCGCAGGCGGCAAATCGGTAGCGGGGCTGTTCATGGTGTACTTGGATTATACCGGCGCTGTCTAAGGTATTGATTACATTGACCCTGGCGGCGTGTCGTGATAATGTCTTAAAACCGTGTCAGGCGCGACATCCTTATGAAGGGCAACGCCTAATCTAGGTGACGCATATAGACACCGGTTTCCAGTGGTCCCCCATCCGTTGGGGAGCCGCATATTAGTTGGTTCTGGAACTCCAGACCATCGCTCGGCCGATGAGACAGACGCGCGACAGCTCAAATCTTGAGCTAAGGCGGCTGATAAGCGGTTAACCGAGAACAAGGCCCCGGGCTTGCCGTATACGTTTTGGTTTAAAGTGATGGAGTTGATACCGGCCGCGTGTTTCGCGTTCGGCACATCGCTATTCTTTGCCGCATTCCTGCGTACGACCCCGGCTTTTATTCTCAAGCTCTCCTCGGCCCCTACCACATCAGTTGGGGCACATGAAAAGAATGCTCGTCAACGCAGTTCAAGAAGAAGAACTGCGAGTTGCACTAGTCGACGGTCAAAAATTATACGACTTATCGATTGAGATCCCGTCTCGGGAACAGAAAAAATCCAATATCTATAAAGGCCGAATTACCCGCGTAGAGCCCAGTCTCGAAGCGGCGTTCGTCGAATATGGCGCGCAGCGCCATGGCTTCCTGCCGCTGAAGGAAGTCTCCAAAGAATACTTCCGGACGCAGCCGGCGAACGGCGGCCGCCTCAATATCAAGGACCTTCTGCAGGAAGGCCAAGAATTGATCGTCCAGGTCGAAAAGGAGGAACGCGGCAACAAAGGCGCGGCTCTCACGACCTTCATCAGTCTGGCAGGCCGGTTCTTGGTGCTGATGCCGAACAATCCTCGCGCGGGCGGCGTATCGCGGCGCATTGAAGGCGAGGATCGCGAGCAGATGCGCGACGCCATGAACGGCCTGGTGATCCCCGACGGCATGGGGGCCATCGTGCGCACG
>DATNKC010000015.1:0-4740 GCA_035603615.1 Steroidobacteraceae bacterium
CGAGTGGCGCTGCGCGTTGCCGCACAGGAACCCAAGGCTGTGCGGTCCCTGACCTTGGCCGATCCGGCGCTGGACGGACACACCTGGACTGACGACTGGCTGCAGCGCTGGCGCAAAATGAGCGAGGCCGCCAAACGGGGCGATCTCAACGATGCCAGGAAATTATGGCGGGAACACATTCTGTTCGCGCCGGCGAACAAGCATCCAAAGGTTGCCGACGCGCTGCGACTGATGATCGATCGATATACGGGTTGGCATCTGGCGTATCCAGACCCCGGCACAGCGCCGGAGACGCCCGTGGCGCAAGTGCTGTCCAACATTTCGATTCCAACCCTGGTGCTGGTCGGCGAGCTCGATCTGCCGGATTTTCAGACCATCGCGCGGCGATTGGCGCAGGAGATGCCTCGAGCAGAACTGCGAACCCTCGCCGGGTCAGGACACATGAGCAACATGGAAGCCCCGCGCCTGTTCAATGAACTCGTGCTGGAATTTCTGCAGCGCTGCTGAGGCAGCACCGTAGGACGGCAGCACCGCACCACGGCGCACCGGCAGCGCGAATCAGCGATTGAACTGATACTCCAGCGCCAGTCCGATGAACACCGACATGCCGAAATAATTGTTGTTGAGGAAGGCGCGAAAGCAGCCGTCGCGATCGCGCGCGCGAATCAGCCAAAGCTGATAAATGAAAAACAACGCGCCGGCCGCCAGTCCGGCGTGGTACCAGCCATCGGCGCGAATCATTTTTCCAACCAGGTAGAGCGCCACCAGCGTCATGATCTGCAGCACCGCGATGATGTGCCGGTCCGAGTCGCCGAACAGAATGGCGGTCGACTTCACGCCGATCCTAATGTCGTCGTTGCGGTCCACCATGGCGTACATCGTGTCGTACACCGTTACCCACAGCACATTGGCGAGCAGCAGCAGCCAGGCGACCTTCGGCACCGATTCGATTTGCGCCGCGAACGCCATCGGGATTCCTGCGCCGAAGGCCAATCCCAAATACATCTGCGGTACCGATAGAAAGCGTTTTACGAACGGATAGGTGACGGCAATGAACGCGCCTGCCACGGCCCAGAGCAGCGTCAAGCGATTCAGCTGCAACGCCAACACCAGCGCCGCCAGCGATAGCAGTGCGAACAGCACCAACGCTTCGAGCGTCGTGAGCCGCCCGGCGGCGAGAGGCCGGTCCTTGGTGCGCGCGACGTGCGGGTCGAAGCTGCGGTCGGCATAGTCGTTGATGGCGCAGCCCGCGGACCGCATGAGCACGGTGCCGGCGACGAAAATGATGAAGATCAGCGGCTTTGGTTGGCCGCGGCTGCCGATCCACAACGCCCACAACGTCGGCCACAGCAGCAGCCAGATGCCGATGGGGCGGTCCAGGCGCATGAGACGGATATAGTCATGCCCGGTGCCGAGAATTTTCGGCAGTTCGTCGGTGGTCCAGGGATGAAAGCGAATGCGATACGCATACCAGCGCAACCGCGCCATGATCATCTGGGCCAGTTCATCGCCGTTGCGTGGCAGTGGCACCTAGAGGCGGCCCATGGCGGGCAAGAACAATTCTTGAGTCAGCAAGGGCGGTGCGGTGCGCAGCGCGACGCGGGCGCGGCGCGCCCAAAGTCCCGCGGGTTTGATTTCAGCATCGCGTAAAGCGCGCGCTGTCACGGCTTCTTCTGTCGGCAGCCACGCGTACTCGTAAGGGCTGCGCTCGACGCCGGACAAGTCGGCCAAGGTTTCTCCCAGTGCCGCATCACCGAGTTCCGCCAGCCAGGGATGCACACAGAGGGTCGAGTCAGGGATGACGGTCTGGCTGAATACCCAAACGTATCCGCCGCAGCACATTTCGACATCGCGGAACAGCCCGGCGTTGTCCTCGGTTCGAAGTGCTGCCTTATGCGAAGCGCTCAACAGCCCGCTCCACTGATCCACCAGCCGCAACGCGAAGCGTCCGCCGCAGGCCTCTCTGAGCCGCTGCGTCAGCAGTCCCTTGCCAATGAGCCACGGCCGCAATTGCGCATCCATGGACAATTGCCCGAGGCGTTCTTGAGGTTGCCACTGAATGGATTCTATCGGACGTGCGTTGCCTCGACTCATCCGCGCGATTCTACCCCACGCGGCCGTATTGCTCTGCTAATCCGACCCATCGCCGGATGAGCGGCGCGGCGTGCGCAGGATAGTCGCGCAGCAGGGACTCGGCGGCGATCTGTACTCGCGGCAGCAGATCCGCGTCGCGTAACAAATCGGCAACACGCATTTGCGCAAGCCCGGTCTGGCGTGTCCCCAAGAGTTCGCCAGGTCCACGCAGTTCCAAATCGCGTCGTGCTACTTCGAATCCATCATTCGTATCACGCATCACTCCAAGGCGCTCACGCGCCATCTGGGACAAAGGCGCGCGGTACATCAGCAGGCAGGAACTGGCGTGCTGCCCGCGGCCGACGCGGCCGCGCAGCTGATGCAGCTGCGCCAATCCTAAGCGCTCGGCGTTTTCGATCACCATCAGGGTGGCGTTCGGCACATCGACGCCCACTTCGATTACCGTGGTTGCCACGAGCAGTTGGATCTCCCCGTCCTTGAAGCGGCGCATCGTGCCCTCCTTGGCTTGCGGCGGCATGCGTCCATGCACCAATCCGACTTTCAGCTCCGGCAGCGCGGCGGCCAGCGCAGCGGCGGTTTCCTCCGCCGCCTGATAGGGCATCTCCTCCGATTCATCGATGAGCGGGCAGACCCAGTAGGCTTGGCGGCCTTCCAAGCAGGCGGTGCGAATCCGCTGCACCACCTCGTCGCGCCGCGTCTCGGCGAGCACGACGGTCTTGACCGGCGTGCGACCGGGCGGCAGTTCGTCAATCACCGACACATCGAGATCGGCGTAGGCCGTCATCGCCAGCGTGCGGGGAATCGGCGTGGCGGTCATGATGAGCTGGTGCGGCTGATGGCCGTCCGCCGCGCCTTTCTCGCGCAGGCTCAAGCGTTGGTGCACGCCGAAGCGGTGCTGCTCATCGACCACCACCAATGCCAGCGAGGCAAACTCGACGCTCTCCTGAAACAAGGCGTGCGTGCCGATGACGATAGCGGCATGACCCAAGCGAATGCCCTCGAGCACGGTGCTGCGCGCCTTGCCCGTCAGCCGTCCGCTCAAATTGGCCACCGCGATGCCGAGAGGCTCGAACCAGCGGCGGAAATTTTGCGCGTGCTGATCGGCGAGCAATTCGGTCGGCGCCATCAGCGCGACCTGGCGTCCCATTTGAATGGCTTGTGTCGCCGCCAAGGCCGCAACCAGAGTTTTACCGCAGCCCACATCGCCCTGCACCAAACGCAACATCGGCAAAGGCCGCCGCAGGTCGCCTTCGATCTCGAGCAGCACGCGCTGCTGCGCGGCGGTCATGGAGTAGGGCAGCGCGGCGAGAAAGTTGCGCTTGAGCTCGCCCGGCGATGGCAGCGGCCAGCCCGGATCGCTCTGTATGCGTCGGCGCAGCAGCTTGAGCGATAGCTGGTGAGCCAGCAATTCCTCGAACGCCAGGCGGCGCTGCGCCGGATGGCGATAACTCATCAGCAGCTCCACGGGCGCATCGGTCGGCGGGCGATGCACGTACAGCAATGCCTCGCGCAGCGACGGCAGGCGCGCATCGGCGAGCAGTGCCGGCGGCAACCAATCCATGGGATCCTCCGCGCCCGTCTGCTCCAGCGCCAACTTGACCAGCAGCCGCAGCCGTCCCTGCGTCACGCCCTCTGTCATGGGATAGATCGGTGTGAGATGTTCCTCGGGAAGCTGCGGGGCGTTTGGATCCACGCGCCGGTATTCCGGATGCACGAACTCCAAACCCTTCGGTCCCTTGCGCGCCTCGCCGAAGCAGCGCACGCGCGCGCCGCGCGCCAGGCCCTGTTGTTGCTGGGCCGTGAAATAAAAAAATCTCAAGGTCAGGAAACCCGATCCGTCGGCGATGCGGCACAGCATTTGGCGGCGCCCGCGAAATGCGACTTCCGTCAGCAGCACTTCGCCCTCCACGGATGCGCGTTGTCCCAAGCGAAGCTCGCCCAAGGGCACGATGCGCGTCCGGTCTTCATAGCGCAGCGGCAATAAGAACAACAGATCCTGAGTTGTCTCGACGCCCAAACCGCGCAGGCGCGTGGCGAGCGCTTCGCCGACGCCGCGCAATACCGTGACCGGCTTTAAGTCGATCACAGGGCGACGATGCACTCCACTTCGAATTGCGCGCCGCGCGGCAGCGAAGCGACCCCGACCGCGGCCCGCGCCGGATACGGTTCGCGGAAATATTCGGCCATGATCTTATTGACCAGCGCGAAGTGGGACAGGTCGGTCATGAAAATGTTCGCCTTGACCACATTATCGAGCGTGGCGCCGCTCGCAATGACGATGGCCTTCAAATTATCGAAGGCTTGCCGCACCTGAGCCTCCATGTCGCCTTTCACCAATTCCTTGGTGGCGGGGTCCATGGGGATCTGGCCCGAGACCCAGATGGTATTGCCCACTCTGGCCGCCTGCGAGTAGGTGCCGATGGCGGCCGGCGCATTGGTCGTCGAAATGATTTGTTTGCTCATAGCCTAGGATAATAATGATTGAAGGAAAAATCCGGGCGTCTAATTCCTACGCCAAAGTGCGAAATACGCGCTGCACATCCGGCATGCGCCTGACTGTACGGATGACGCGCGCGAGGTGTTTTCGGTCGCGCACCTGCACCTGGAATTTCAAAGACGAACTGTTCACGTCGCGTTCTTCCAACG
>DATNKC010000016.1:0-2360 GCA_035603615.1 Steroidobacteraceae bacterium
AAGTCGCGGCCCCAGGCGAGTGTGACGTGATCCTCGCGGATCATGCAGTCATTGGTCGGATCGAAATCGAGCCAGCCCAGCGGCGGGCAATACACCGAAACCCAGGCGTGCGATGCGTCTCCGCCGATCGCCGCGGCACCGCCCTTGCGCACGGTGCGGATATAGCCGCTGACATACCGGGCGGCCAGCCCGGACGAGCGCACGCAGCCAATCATGAGATGCGCGAAATCCTGGCAAACGCCGCGGCGGCTCTTGAGCACCTCGACGATGGAAGTTCGATTGGTCGTGGATCCAGGAACGTACTTGAACTCTCGATGGATCTTTCGCATGAGCGCCTGACAGGCCGCTGCTACCGGCCGTTGAGGCGTGAAGCAATCGGCGGCATAGTCCTCGAATGTCCGCTTGAGCGGCACGAGGCTGGAGCGCATGCGGAAGCGGCATGCCTCGAGCTCCGCCGCCGCAACGGGAACCGCGTGGTAACTCAAGCGGCGCCGCAGCCCATCCCAGGGCTCGGCCGACTCGAGCGACTCGGCGCAACGCGGAAAAACCTCGACTTGCATTTCCGCGGTCACCACGAGGCGCTCATGCGCGCGATCATATTCAAGTCTTGCGATCGGGTTACCGAAGCCGTCCACGTCCTCGCGGCTGAAGCTGGGCTGCGGGTCCAGCGTGAGCGAATGCTCTATACAGCGCTGAAATGCAAATTCGCGCGGTTGCAGGTGCAGCAGGTGATGCGAGTGCACCACGTCGCCGCCATAATCGTATACCGTCGCGTGGCTTACCGCGTAGCGTGTCATGCGGACACCGCGCGCAGGTCGAAATCGATGTGTGAGAAGTGTTGCGAGGTGAGCTGCTCGGACAGTTGCGCCGAGGCCAACATCAATTCCTTCAGATGCCGCGCCAGGATCTCACGCGAGACCTGCGCCGTGTCAGAATCGCCGCTGGAACTTTCATACTCGAGCGACACCAATTTCGAAACTGCGGGATACAGCGTTTCTTGCGGCTTGGAGCCCAAGGACTCGGCGACTTCGATCAGCAGCGTGTTGATGGCGCGCCACTGGAAGGCCAGTGCGCGCGGATTCTTTTCATCGTAGACGAGAACGTCGATAGTCGTTTCCCAAACGGGCGGCGCCCGGTAGCGTGTTCGATAGGTGATGGCGCTGTCGCCTATCTCCAGCAGCCATTCGAGTTCCTGGCGCAACGGCGTTCCCGCGCCGATCAGCCGGCGCGAAATTAAATCCGCGAGAAATTGCAGCCGTTCCAACCGACGGCCGATCATCATGAGCCGCCAGCCGTCATCTTGGGTCATGTCATCGAGCGCGAATCCCGCGATCGCCGCCAACGACAGCAGCAGACTGTCAAGCGTCTCACGGGCATCGCTGCGCGCGGCTTCCGCGCGCCTGAAGTCGCGCTGCAAAACCGTCAAGGCGCGCCAATTTTCCGCGGACAGGCTGCCTCTCACCTGAGCCGCGCATTCGCCCAGGCGTTCGATATCGCCGCTCAAGGTGAAGCGTTTCTCGGAATCAAAAACCGCCGTGGCGCCAAAGTGTTTGCAGATCTCCATGGCCTGCGAGCGGAACGGCAGATTGCGCCTGAGGCCCAAGGTGGCGCGCAGCAACCGCGTCTTATAATCGCAACGCTCCGCATAGCGGCCCATCCAAAACAGGCTTTCCACCAGCGTGGAGGGCAGTTCGAAGTGCCGATGCGGCGCGCGATCCGTCCTGACAATCGGGGCGGTCGCCTGTTCGGAGGTTTCCTCGGAACCGCATAGCACCCAAATATCCTTGCTGCCGCCGCCGCGCTGCATCGAAACGATCTCCGCATGCGCGTCTGAAGCGAAGCGCGCCAGGCCACCGGGCAAAACGCGATAGCCGCTCGCAGTGGCAATGGCATAAACGCGGATGCCGAGCGCGCGTGCCGAAAAGGCATCGGCATTTTTCGTGTACCAGACGGGTGCTTGGGAAAAAGCCAGGTGTTCCTGGGCCACAAATGCGTGCGGACGCGCGTGCATGCGTGCGATGAGCGCCGCACGCTCTTCAGCGTTGAGGTCGCTGCCGAACACGGCGCCAAGCTTCTGATTGGGAAACGCCGGCTTGATCACCAAATTCGACAGGTTGGCGAGCGCGGATTCGAATGCCGGCGGCTCGCCGCACCACCAACTAGCCACCGAGGGCAGATCCAGCTTTTCGCCGATCATCTGCTGCGCAATCGCCGGCAGAAAGCCGAGCCACGCCGCCGATTCGAGCACGCCGCTCCCAAGTGCGTTGGCAACGGCGACGTTGCCTTTGCGGATCGCGCCGAGCAGCCCCGGCACACCCAGTGCTGAGTCGACACGCAACTCCACCGGATCGCAAAAGTCG
>DATNKC010000017.1:0-4169 GCA_035603615.1 Steroidobacteraceae bacterium
ATCGGTATTTCGGGCCGGTGCGGTCACGATGCTTGCCAGCAGCTTAAAATCAATGCCCTTGGTCGCCAGGTTGGCGCTCCCCTGCCCGGTTACTGTGAGTGCCTGCGACGCGATGGTCAGATCGTGCGTTTCAGCGACGCCGTTGGTGATCTGCGAGGACAGCTTGAATGCCTGAAACGGCGTATGGCCCGTGCTGCCTTGCGCGGGTGCGGGGGACTTATCGATCAATGCTTGGGCGACGCCGATTTCATGCCCCACATCAATGCCTTCCAGCGCCCCGTCCGCAAGGTTCGCATCCAGGTGCCCAGTCAGCGTCTTGAGCAGGGCCTCGACACTCGCACCCCGTGCCGTGGCTTTGAGACTCAGCGTGGCTCGCCCGGACAATCGCCCTTTCCCCGCGGTGTTCGCCAACAATCGCGCCATGTCGATCCCCATCAACTGCTCATCGATGCTCAACGTGGGCGTCGCGCCGCGGCTATCCCACGTGATATCGCCGGATGAGCGGCCGCCCTCAAGCTGCGCTTCGACAGGAAACAGATGCAAGACCTTGTCCTTGGCGGCGATGGTGACGCGTACGTTGGATAAATCCAGCCGCGCAAACTTTGCGGACTGGATGGCCAGGGTACCGCTCGCATCCCAAGCCTTCTCAGGACTGGCCGATGCGGCGGGCGCAGACTGCTCCGCAACCGGCCCACCGGGCGGCGCGCGATAACGATCGAGGTCCATCTGATCGGCCGTCAGATCGAATTGCAAAGCCGCCGTGTCGCCCGCGATTAATTTAAGATCTCCCTGAATCTGTGTGTCGTCCAAGCGCAGCTGTAAGTGCGTGAGCGCCAAGCCCTGAGAGTCGAAGGCGAAATCCGTCGTCGCGGACAGCTGCGACAGCGCCTTCGGATCACGCGTCTTTGGCAAAGAGAATCCCAGCCGAGGTTCCATCTCCCGCAGCACCAGAGGCGCCAAGGTCACCGAGCCATTGACGCTCAAATCGTCGATCATTTTCGTGGCCTGCGCGCTGCCAGTGACGTGCGCGCCCGAGTAACTGAAGCTGAATGCCGGCGCGGCCAGGCTTTGCTGCGTCATATTGACCTCAATCGCCGGCGCCGACAGGTCCCAATGCGCCGGCCGACCATCGCGCGGACGCGCGAGCGTACCGCTCACATTGACGGCGCCGAATTGCAACGCCTTCTGCGCCGCATCTTGGCTCAAGTCAAACTTGGCCGTCAGCGACAGCTGCTCGGCGCTGGGCGCGCGGCTGGCATCCAAGGTCAGGTTGACGGGGATATGGCGATCGGCGGCCAGCGAACCGGTTTCCATATTGAACTTCTCGACGGTCAGACCTGCGTAGGTCACGCGGCCGTTGTCGATGCGGATATTCGCGAGCGACTCCAAGGCGCGGGCTGCATCAGCGTGATCCAGGTCTGATTTTGCCTCCGGTTGCGCCGATTCGACCCCCTGCCAATTGCCGCGGCCTGCTGCATTCTTGCGCAGGCGCAAATCCAGTCCCTCGACCTGCACGCGAGCCACCTCGAGGCGTTGCCGCAGCAGCGGCAGCAGCCTGACGCGCACGCTGGCATGCGTGAAGGATAAGAAGGGTTCATCGCTGAAGCCCGGGGGATTGCCGAGACTTGCGGGTCCCAATTCCAGCGCCACCCAGGGGATCACCGATAACTTGATATCGCCGGGCAGCTTCAGCTCTCGTCCGGTGGACTCTTTGACGGCCGCGGCGATCTTGCCCTTGTAGGCGTTCGGATTGACGAACAGCCAAACGCCGAGCAGCACGGCGCAGAGCAGCGCAACGATTCCCCCCGCCAAAACACCTAATAACCTCAGGTTTCGCATGCCTTTCACTCGGGATTGAGAAGTCGATCATAGCTCAAGCGCTGACCCTGCCCGCCGATACCCTTAAGATGATGGGCGAAGCGCCCACCCGGGTACGGAAACCGCATGCCAAGCTGGTCGACTCAGAATAAATTACTCAACAAATTGCGCCGACGCACCGACAGGCAGGAGCCCTCAAATCCGGCGAGCGAGCTCGTGCGCGAGGCATCGGTGGAGGCGGACTCGCCGGCGCGCCGTTCGGCTGAGTTTTTGGAATTTGCGCAGTCCGCGGGCGGCTTTGGCGTCTTCGAACTGAATCTGGTGACGGGGATCATCAAGGGCACCTCGCTCTTCTTCGAACTCATTGGCCTGGAATGCCGCGACATGTCCTTGAGCCGCGAGGAGTGGCTGGCCTCCATCCATCCGCAAGACCTGGAGGGTGTCGTGCACGCCTTGAGCGATGCGGTCGCCACGGGCAGCGGCTATGAAACCGAATACCGCACGCTGTCCGCCGGCGGGGAGGTCCGTTGGCTCGCCGGCCGCGGCCAGGTGCTGCTGGGGGGCGAGGGCTACGATTCACGCGCGATCGGCACCATCACCGACATCACCGACCGTAAAGAGTTGGAAGACCAACTTCACTATGCCACCGAGTCGCTGAACATCGCGCAGACCGCGGCGGGCATCGCCACCTTTGATTTCGACTTTCGCCGCAATACCCGGATTTGCTCCGACAACTTCCGCGAGCTCATGGGGATCCCGCCCGCCACCTCGCTCGAGGATCTGAATCGGACTTTGTCGCGGGTTCACCCTGACGATTTTGCGCGCGTGCGCAGCGCGCCATTGGAAACCACGCCGGCCGATCCTTACTATCGGTGCGAATACCGCGTGCTGCTCGACAGCGGTGCGGAGCGTTGGATCGGCGAAAAGGCCAAGGTCTCACGCGGATTCTCGGGAGAGGTTGAGCGCATCACCGGCGCCGTGATTGACATCAGCGACTTGAAGCGCACCAAGGCGGCGTTGGGCTCGGTGGAAATTCGCCTGGAACGGGCCCTGCGCGGCACGCAGGATGGTCTGTGGGAAATCGATCTGCTGACCAACGTCTCCTGGTACGGGCTGCGCTTCGGCGAGATCCTGGGCTACAGCGTCGAGGAGCTGGGTTCCTCGCACGAGCAGTTCGCAACCTTGATTCACCCGGAGGACCGCGAACGCGTTGCCCTCGCACTCGACAATCACCTCGAGCATCGCGCCGTTTACGACCTGGAATTTCGCGTGCGGCACAAGGCAGGACACTATGAATGGATGCGGGCGCGCGGCCAAGCCGAACGCGCCGCGGACGGCACGCCATTGCGCTTGGCCGGCGCGATGCAGCTGGTCACCGACCGTAAACTCGCCGAACAGGCCTCGCTCGACGCCAAGCTCGCGGCGGAGGCCGCCAATCGGGCGAAGAGCAGCTTTCTGGCGAACTTGAGCCACGAAATCCGCACGCCCATGAACGGCGTTCTGGGCATGTCGCAAATCCTGGCGGAGACCTCGCTCGACAGTACGCAGCGCGAGTACCTGGACATCATCCGCGGCAGCGCCAAGGCATTGCTCTCCTTGATTAACGGCGTGCTGGACCTGTCGAAAATCGAAGCCGACCGGCTGGAACTCGAAAATCTCGAGTTCGACCTCGTCCGCATGATTTACGAAACGGTCGCCGCGACCGCACTGCAAACGGCGGGCAAGGGCATCGAACTGATCGTCACCCTCGAGGCGGAGGTGCCGGTGATGGTGCGTGCCGATCCGGTGCGCTTGCGTCAAGTCGTGCTGAACCTGTTGGGCAATGCGGTCAAATTCACGCATGAAGGTCACATCAGTGTTCGAGTCGCCAATCGCGCCGCCTCGAACGAGCGTGCCTCCTTGACCATCGAAGTGACCGACACGGGGATCGGCATCCCAGCGGATCGCATCGACCGCTTGTTCAAGTCCTTCTCTCAGGTCGACTCCTCGACCACGCGCCATTACGGCGGCACGGGTTTAGGGTTGTCCATCGTCAAGCGCTTGGCGGAACTGATGGGCGGCGAAGTCGGTGTGCGCAGCGAAGTGGGCAAGGGCTCGACCTTTTGGGTGCGCGTCGAGGTCGACGTCGTGAAGGAACAACCGGCGCGCCAGCCGCTCGGTTTGGGTCGGAAGATTTTGATCGTGGACGACATCCCGGCCGCCCGCGACAGCCTGGCCTCGAAACTCAACCTCTACCACTACACCACCGTCCTCGTCGGCAGCGTGGATGAAGCGCTGCAACGCCTGGCACAGGATTCCTTCGATTTAGTGCTGGCCGATGAATTGATGCCCATGCGCGGCGGCCTGGATCT
>DATNKC010000018.1:0-3575 GCA_035603615.1 Steroidobacteraceae bacterium
TCTTCTTTCACGACCACTTCGTAGCGGCCGCGCTTGCGCTTGCGTTCGCGCAGCACGGCCTTGGTCACGTGACGCGCCGCTTTGCCATAGCTGTCGCGTGCGTCGAGCACATCGCGCTGCGCGCGGTAGAACTTGAGCCACGTGCCGGCGAGGATATGCTCGCGCATGGTGCGCATCAAACGCAGATAGAAATGCGTATTGTGCAGACCCAGGAGTTGCCATCCGGTGGTCTCGTGCACGCGCTGCAAGTGAAACAGGTAGGCAATCGAGTAGGTCTTGCAGGTGTAGCAATGGCAGGTGGGGTCGATCGGTCCTTCCATACCGCGATACGCGGCGCGGCGCAGATCGCGCCTGCCCAAACTCGTGAATGCCACACCCTGCTTGGCGAGCGAGGTCGGCAGAATACAGTCGAACATGTCGACGCCGCGATGCACGGCTTCGAGCAGGTCGCGCGTCGTCCCTACACCCATGAGGTAGCGCGGACTGTGCCGAGGCAACAGTTCGGTGACCATGGCGGTGCAGTCTTCGCGCTGCGCACTGCTCTCGCCCACTGCGAGGCCGCCGATGGCGTAGCCGTCGAACGGCATTTGCGCGATGGTCTGCGCGCTTTCGATGCGCAGGTCCGCGTAGCTCGCTCCCTGCACGATGCCAAAGAGTGCCTGGGGCGAATCGCCTCGGGCCGCCAGGCTGCGCTGCGCCCATCGATGCGTCACCTGCATCGCGTCGCGGGCTGCGCCGTGCTCGACGGTCGAGGGCACGCATTGATCGAGAGCCATCATGATGTCGGCGCCGATGATTTTCTGCGCCTCGATGCTGCGCTCCGGACTCAAACGAATCAGCGTCTTGTCGACATAGCTCGTGAACTCGGCATAGTCCTCGCACAGCGTGCGACTTCCGGGCAGCGAGAAGATTTGATAGCCACCCGAATCGGTCAGCACCGCTCGCGGCCAGTTCATGAACCCATGAATACCACCGAATTTCTCGAAGATCTCAAGGCCGGGCCGCAACAGAAGATGGTAGGTGTTGGCCAGCAGGACTTGCGCGCCGCTCTCGAGGAGATCTTCCCGGCGTTGCGAGCGGACCGCGGCATGCGTCCCCACGGGCATGAAGGTGGGTGTCAGCACCTCGTGGTGTTGTGTGGTGAAGCGCGCGGCGCGGGCGCTCGAATCTTCGGCCGTGGCTTCGAGCGTGAAATGCAGCCGCCCTGTGGCGGCGGCTGTCACTTTACCGCGAGCTTGGCTGATGACATCACGCTTTTGGCGTGATCGAACTCGGGCCTCGCGGACTGCGAGCCGTTGTCGGTGATTTTCAGCAATGTCGCATAGTAGAGTTGCGCTTGCGGCGCATCTCCCGCCGCTTCGGCCGCACGGCCTGCATTGAATAACCCGTTGAAGCGATTCGGGCTCAAGGTCAGCGCCTTCTTGTATTCGACCAACGCGTCTTGCGGACGGCCCAACTCGAGCAAAATGTCGGCGAGCATTTCACGCGCGGGGATATCGACCTCGCCCTGCCCCACTTTATCTTGAAGATCCGCGGCTTCCTGCATCCGCTTCAGCGCATCGGCCGGGTTGTTTGCCGCGAACGCGATCCACGCCAGCATCTCGCCGCGTTCGATGCGCGCGCCGGTCGAATCCGCAAAGTAGGCATGCCTTCCCTGTTTGATCTTCACCATTAACGCGTCATAGTCAGCCAGGTCGGCTTGCGCCTGCTGCGCTTGATGCAGATGACCGGCTGCCACGGTGCGCGCCCAATAGGTCAGGGTCTGAGATTCCGGGGGCGCACCCGCCACGGCCTGCAGCACGGCGGCGGTTTTCCAATCGCGCAATTCCAAGTTGTAGATGATCGGCAGCTTGGTGCGATAGTAAGGAAACATGCCGGTCATGTAGTGATCACCCATGTCCGACATGGTTTCGAAGCGCGCAATCTGGGCGGCGGAATCGTCGAGCACGGCTTTGGCCCGAGCTTCTTGACCGCTCTGCAGATAGGCGTACACCAGGAAATCATCCGAGTGGAATTGATCCATGGCGCCGCTTTGCTTTCTGCTTTCGGCGGCATGCGATGCGGACACAGAACCGACGTTGGCATCGATGTCGGCCTGCCACATGCCTAAACGCGCGAAAATATGGCCCGGCATGTGGACCGCATGCGGCGCGGAGGCGGCAATTTCGCCATAGTGTTTGGCGGCCACGAGTCCGTCCGGCGCGAGCGCCGGGGTATCGCAGGCGTGAATGATGTAATGCACTACGCCGGGATGGTCGGGATATTGCGCGAACAGCGGCGTCAGCACGGCCATCGCCTTGCGATTCAGCGCCAGGCTGTCGTCATTGGGTGCGACGGAAGCCAAGAGCGCCAGCGCGTAGAACGCACCCGCATCGGTATCTTTGGGGTAATCCTGATGGAGCTTGCCCATGGCGGCGGCGTACGCCTCGACGCGCGCCTGATAGTCGCGCGGGCCTGGCTTGTAGAAATCGCTCAACGCGGCCACGTACTCGCGCTCGCGCGCACTGTTCGCCGGGTGCGCCTGCGCCGCTTGCATTTCTCGCCACCCTTTGGCGACGGTGCCCTCGTCCGGCCGGTCCCAGATTTGGTGGTACAAGCTCATCGCGGCGCCCCAGTGCGCCATCGCGCAATTCGGATCCGCCTTGGCGATTTGCTCGAATTGGCGCTGCGCTTCCTGATACCAAAAATCATGCAGCAACGCCACGCCGCGAACGAAAGAGGTTTGAACGGCCGGCGCGCAGGAAACAGTGAACGAAACGGTGCCCAAGCGCTCGGCAGCGGACTCGGCCGCGGGCGAGGCCTGTGCTGCACTCGAGGCCGGTGGCGCGGAAAATGCCGGCGTGGCGAGCGCCAGGATTAAAATGAGCGGCGAAATGAGTGCTTTCATGGGGCGGATTGTAAGGCAAAAGCGGGCGACGGCATAAGGTTCGAGCTTGCGGGGTTTGGCTGACTTTGACGCACGAATGCGTTAAAGTATTACATAGTCAACAAAGGTAACACTTTCATGGCAACCAATCTCACAAGCAAAGGGCAAGTCACCGTGCCAAAAAAGGTGCGCGACTATCTTGGTCTGAAACCTGGCAAGCCCGTCACCTTCGAACGCTTGCAGACAGGCGAGATCGCGCTCAGGGCGGCCAAGGGCAACGCAAAACCACAAGTGAGCAAGTTCGCCAGGCTTCGCGGCCGCGCGACGGTACGCATGAGCACGGAAGAAATTCTCGCGCTGACTCGCGGCTAGATGGATGGTTCTCATCGACACCAACGTCCTGCTCGATGTTCTCCAAAATGACGCCGAGTGGGCCCCATGGTCGCAAGATCAACTCGATGCGGCCTCCGCCACCGATACGCTCGCGATTAACCCCATCATCTACTCCGAGCTTTCGATGGCTTTCGCGCGCATCGAAGAACTCGACGCCGTAATCGAGGAGGTCTCCCTCAAATTGGAAGCAATCCCTAGAGATGCCTTGTTTCTCGCTGGCAAGGTTTTCCTCACGTACCGGAGATCTCAAGGAACGAAGTACAGCGTATTGCCAGACTTCTTCATAGGCGCGCACGCTGCGGTCACGCAGTGGCCG
>DATNKC010000019.1:0-7970 GCA_035603615.1 Steroidobacteraceae bacterium
CGGTTGCACGCTGCCCCGCGACGGCGAGTCGCAGGGCCAGCTGATGGTGCGAGGGCAGTGGACGGTATCGGGTTACTTCAAGGCCGACGAGCCGGTGCTCATCGACGGTTGGCTGCCCACCGGCGATATCGCGACCATCGATGGGCAGGGCACCATGCAAATCAGGGACCGGGCCAAAGACCTCATAAAGACCGGCGGGGAGTGGATCAGCTCCATCGATCTTGAGGGGGCGGCCATGGCGCATCCGGCGGTCGCCATGGCCGCTGTCGTCGGCGTAAAGCACCCCAAATGGCAAGAGCGGCCGCTGCTATTCATCGTGCGCAAGTTGGATCAGCCGCTCGAAGGCGATGAGATTTTGGTGTTTCTCGCCGCGCGTGTCGCGAAATGGTGGATACCGGATGAGGTTATTTTCTTGGACGCGCTGCCGGTGGGTGGAACAGGAAAAGTGCAAAAGGCGCTGCTTCGCGAGCAATACGCAAACCATTTCAGTTAGCCTTTCTACGGCGGGATTGCGTCTGCGGCGTTGGTGCCGGACGGCGCCCAAAATGCTAGGTATATCAGAGGCATGATAAAATCCACCAATTCAAGGAGACAGCCGTGCGCGATCTGCTGCTTGCCGTCGGCCACCATCTTTTGATCTTTGCCATTTTTGGAATCATGTGCGCTGAATTTTGGGCGGTCCGGCCCGGCATGAGCAGCGCCACCGTGACGCGTGTTACCTCGCTCGACCTGTGGTACGGAATCTTGGCGGCAGCGATTATCGTGGTCGGTTTTTGTCGCGCAATATTTGCCGCCAAAGGCTGGGCTTATTATTCGCACAATGGCTTCTTTTGGGCCAAACTGGGCACGTTTGCGGTCATCGGATTGTTGTCAGTGCCGCCGACCCTGGCTTTCATGCGTTGGCGACGGTCGGGTGTGCCGCCGAATGACTCGGAGGTGCGGTCCGCCAGGCGCTACCTGCACTGGGAACTGGCACTGTTTGTATTTTTACCCATATTTGCTGCGGCAATGGCGCGGGGGTACGGAGAATTCTAGTTTTGCCTCGCGCTTCGCAGTTATCGGGGAACCGGAAACCCCTCTCCAAGTTCAAAGCCTCAGCCGCGAGTCGCGCCACGGACGATTCCGCCGCCGCGCTCGTCCCAAGGTTTCAAAGATTTGTCATATGCAAAGGATTTTTATGAAGGATTGCGCCTAATGAATCAGAAAGCTGCCCCGCCGCTCCAAGAGCAACACGTGAGGTATCAGCCCGGCGCCGCGCCCAAAGAGCCCGTTCCGGCGCTCCTGCCGTTGGATCCGGCGATGCGCGCAGCACGCGAGACGGTCGCGCAAAGCTCGGTTTGGATCCGCCCGCTGCAGCAGGAGATGGCACGGGTCATCGTGGGTCAAAGACACCTTTTGGACCGCCTGCTGATCGCGCTGCTCACCAACGGGCACGTCTTGCTGGAGGGCGTGCCGGGCCTCGCGAAAACCCTCGCGCTCAAGACGCTGGCGAGTTGCATCGCGCTGCATTTCAAGCGGTTGCAATTCACCCCCGATATGCTCCCCGCCGACATCGTCGGCACGATGATTTACAACCCGCAAGCTGGGGCATTCCGCACGAAGCACGGGCCGATTTTCAGCAACCTGATTCTCGCCGATGAAATCAATCGGGCCCCGGCGAAAGTGCAAAGCGCGCTGCTCGAAGCCATGCAGGAACGGCAAGTGACGATTGGCGATGAGACTTACTCGCTGCCCAATCCTTTCCTGGTGCTGGCCACCCAGAACCCTCTCGAGCAGGAGGGGACCTATCCGCTGCCTGAGGCGCAAATCGACCGCTTCATGATGAAGGTGATTGTCACTTATCCGAACCGCGCCGATGAACGCGCCATCCTCGACGCGATGGCCACGACGGAAGCCATGATCGTTCCTCGGGCGGTGGTCAGCGCCGAGCAGATCGTTGAGGCTCGTCATGTCGTCAATACCTTGTACCTGGACGACAAGATTCGCGACTACATCGTCGATCTGGTATTGGCGACGCGTCCTCCGATCGCGGCGTCCCTCAATCTTAACGGCTACATCCAAACCGGCGCCTCGCCGCGCGCAACCATCGCACTGACGCTCGGCGCGCGCGCCATGGCATTCTTGAACGGCCGCCACTTCGTCATCCCGCAGGATGTGAAGTCGATCGCCCTCGATGTGCTGCGCCATCGTGTCTCCGTCACGTATGAAGCAGAGGCCGAAAATATCTCCTCTGAGAATGTCATCGAGAAAATACTCAATACTCTACCGGTACCGTAATGGCGCAGGACCCCGTCAAGTCCAACCGGGCCATCATGAGCAACATGCGCCAGCTCGAGATCCGCACGCGCCGGATGGTCAATGACAGCCTGTCCGGCTCCTACCATTCGGTATTCAAGGGCCGCGGCATGGATTTCGACGAAGTGCGCGAATACAGCCCCGGCGATGAGGTGCGAACCATCGATTGGAATGTCACGGCGCGCGCGGGCCGGCCGTTCGTCAATAAATTCACCGAGGAGCGCGAACTCACGATTTTCCTGCTCGTGGACATCAGCGCGTCAGGAAATTTCGGCTCCGGCGCCCTATCCAAGCGCGATCTTGCCGCTGAACTCGCGAGCGTCTTGGCATTTTCCGCCATTCGCAACAGCGATAAGGTTGGATTACTGCTGTATACCGACCAGGTCGAAAAGTATCTGCCGCCGAAGAAAGGCCGCCGTCATGTTTTGCGGGTTGTGAGGGATATCTTGCATCACACGCCGGAGCGCATCGGGACCGATACCGTCAAGGCGCTTGACGTTGCGAACCGGCTGCTGCATCGCCGGGCGGTGGTATTTCTTATTTCAGATTTTGAGGCGCCAAAAAGCACGCCCGCCGCGCGACTCGATCTGCGCCGCGCCATGCGCCGCACGAACCGCCGGCACGATCTGATTGCGGTGCACGTCGAGGATCCACGCGAGAAGGAACTTCCCGACGTGGGGATCGTTGCGCTCGAGGATGCGGAAAGCGGTGAGGTGATCGAACTGGATACTGCGAGCGCAACGATCCGCAATCGCTTCAAAGAGCTGTCCCTGGAAAGAGGGCGTCGACTGGTAAGCGACTTTCGCTCCGAGGGCATCGATACCTTGCAATTGCAGACAAACGCGCCGTACATGCCCGCGCTGCAAAGATTCTTCAAAACCCGCCAGCGCAGGCGCGCATGATGCGACGGCTCATCGGCAGGCGCTGCGCCGCGGCCGCCTCACTGATCGGAATGACTATCGCAAGAATCAGTGCCGCGCCGGTCGCCGAGGACATCCGCGACATCCGCGGCCCCAAATACGATCTTCCTGAGTGGCTGTTGCCTGCGCTCATCGGGGCGGCTGTGCTCATCGCGCTGGGTATCTACGCCTTGTGGCGCAGGCGGCGCAATCGCGCCGCACGGGTTTTGCTGCCGCACGAAATTGCGCTGCAGCGGCTGGAAGCCATCGGCGCGCTCATGCAGCCCGCGCGCGCCCGGGAGTTCTCCACCGCGGCGTCCGATATTGTTCGTCTCTATATCGAGCAGCGATTCAGTGTGACGGTCACGCGCCGCACCACCGAGGAGTTTCTGCGCGATCTTCTTGAAAGCGCCGACGCCGCGCTTGCCCAGCATCAAGGCCTGCTGGGAGAATTTCTGCATCAATGCGACTTCGTAAAATTCGCCGCCCTGTCGTTGACCGCGCAGAACATGGAGTCGCTGCGCCAAAGTGCACGGGCGTTTGTCTTGGCAACTGCAAACACGCATGACGCACTTCCTGCAGCCTGAATGGTTTTGGCTGATGGCACTGCTGCCGCTCGTCCTGCTTTGGCGAGGACGGCGCGGGCCCGTCGCCGCCATCGAATATTCGGATGTCAGTCTGGCGCGCGAGGTGGCACGTCGCGGCCGCAGCCGATTCGGGCTATTCGTGTGGCTGCTGCCGATTCTCGCCGGCGCCTTGATCATCGTCGGCCTTGCACGCCCGCAGCGCGCGCACGGCCGCACCGAAGTTACGGCCCACGGCATTGATATCGTGCTCGGCCTGGATGTGTCCGGTTCAATGCAGGCGTTGGATTTCCAGATAGATAACCAGCGCGTGAATCGTATTGAAGTGGTCAAGTCCGTGGTATCGAAATTCATCGACGAGCGGCCCGACGATCGCATCGGCATCATCGCATTCGCGGGAGCCCCCTATCTGGTCAGTCCAATTACGCTCGATCATGACTGGCTGCAGCAAAATCTGGTGCGGGTTACCGTGGGCGGCGCCGACGATGGCACGGCGATTGGCTCGGCCATCGCGGCCAGCGTCAACCGGCTGCGCCTGACGCAGGCGAAATCCAAGGTCATCATTTTGCTGACCGACGGGGTGAACAACACCGGGAAGATCTCTCCCATGGCAGCCGCGGAAGCGGCTCGCGCCATGGGCGTCAAGGTATACACCATTGGCGTCGGCGTGCGAGGCGATGCGCCGATCCCAGTGCGCGATGCGGCGGGAAACGCGCGCATCATCATGGCCAAAGTCGATGTGGACGAGAAGACCTTGCAGGCGGTTGCCGATGCGACCGGGGGGAAGTTTTATCGAGCGACCGATACGAGTTCCTTGCAAAAGATATACGAAGAAATCAATCGCTTCGAAAAAACCGCGCAAACGGTGCAGAAATTCGAGCATACCGAGGAGTTGTATCCTTGGGCGCTGATACCGGCTTTGGGCATCCTTGGACTTAGCCTGCTGCTGCAGCAAACGCGGCTCCGGAGGCTGCCGTGAACTTCGCCAACCCCGCATGGCTGCCGGCAGGGTTGCTGTCTGCGCTCGCGCTCATTTGGCTGTGGCGCCGCTACGACGCGCGCCAACGCGCCGCGCTTGCCAAGTTCGTATCGCCACACCTGCGCGATCAACTGACCCGGTCGATATCGGTCGGCCGGCGGCGCCTGCAGCGCGGCTTGTTCCTCGGCGCGCTGATTGGCCTGTTCGTTGCGCTCGCCGGTCCGCAAGTGGGATTCCACTGGGAACTGGTGAGCCGCCGCGGCAACGACATCATTTTCGCGATCGATACCTCGCGCAGCATGTTGACTCCCGATGTGAAGCCCAATCGGCTCACCCGCGCGAAACTGGCGATCGATGATTTCGCCAAGAAACTGGATGGCGATGCGGTGGGGATCGTGGCATTTGCCGGCACCGCCTTTCTGGCCTGTCCGGTCACGCTCGACTATGGAGCCTTCCATGAGTCGCTGGGCGCCATCGATACCAACACGATTCCGCGCGGCGGTACGAATATATCGTCCGCCATCCAAGCCGGGCAGGCCGCCCTGCGTCGACGTCCCGCAAGCGATAAAATATTGATCCTGGTGACAGATGGCGAGGATCTGGAGGGCAGTGCTTTCGAAACGGCACAGGCGGCGGCAAAGTCGGACGGTATTAAAATCTTCACCGTGGGCGTGGGAACCGCCGCCGGTGATTTGATCCCGATCCCACCCGAACATGGCGGCGGATTTGTGAAGGACGAGACTGGCGCATTCGTCAGGTCGCGGCTCGATGAGCAGGGGCTAAAGGCCATCGCGGGGGCGACCGGCGGATTTTATGTACCGCTCGGAACCCAAGCAGAGGGATTGGAACTGATTTTCGAGAATGTCCTTGGCTCAATTGCCAAGCACGATCTGGCATCGAGGCAGCGGAAAATTTATATCGAGCGCTATCAGTGGCCGCTCACCGCTTCCCTCGCGATGCTGCTCAGCAGTCTGCTGATCGGTTCGCGGCGCCGGAGCACGGCACCTCTTAAGGCCATGGCTGCTGCGCCGCTAGGAATCCTGTTACTGGCGCTATGGCTGCGAAACGCACACGCGGCCTCAGTACTGGACCCGAAAGGACCCATAGTGGACTACAACGCCGGGACTACCGCGTACCGGGCAGGCCAATTCCCGCAAGCCGCGCAGTCATTCCAGCAGTCGATCGCCCGCTCACCCTCCAGTGATCCGAAGCGCTTGGCTGTTCAAGAAGACGCTTACTACAATCTTGGCAATACCTTGTATCGAGCCGGGCAGAAGACTGAACAGACCTCTCCTCAAGCGACTCTGCAGAAATGGAATGAGGCGGTGAAGGCTTACGACACGGCGTTGCAAATGCGCGCGGATGATGCGGACAGCAAATACAATCGGGACTTGGTCAAGCGCAAGATCGATGCACTGAATCAGCAGCAGAATCAGCAGAATCAAGGCAACCAGAAGAATAAAAATCAGAATCAGAATCAAGACAATAAGCAGAATCAAAACCAAAAGCAGAATCAGGGCCAGAATCCGCCGAGTAATCCGCCGCCCGGCAAGGATCAAGACAAAGGTTCAGGGCAGCCGCCGCCCTCAGGGCAGCCACCGCCTTCAGGGCAGCCGCCGCCTTCAGGGCAGCCGCCAGGGCAAGATCCAAACCAAGGTCAGGGCACTCCACCGCCGCCAAAGTCCGGCGACGAAAAGGGCGATCAGCCGCCGCGCAGCGCCGGACAACCGCCCCCCGAACCGAAGGACGGTGAGCCGCCGCCGGGTTCAGGGGATCCGCAAGCGGCGGATAACCAACGCGTTCCCGGCCAGATGACCCGGGAAGAAGCGCGCGAACTCCTGGACTCGGTGAAAGGGGACGAACATCAAGGCATGCCGATTCCCTGGGCTCAGCGCGGTGCGGTGCAGCCGCCAGACAAACCCTTTAAGAATTGGTGATGCGCCAGAATCACATACGAAGCGTTCTGCTGGCCGCCTGGGCACTGCTCGGTGTGTTTGTCGCAGCGACAGCCTTCGCCGACGATCCCCTGGTCTACGCGACCATTCAACCCGCGCAAATTCAGTTGGGTGAATCGGCGCAATTCACCATTACGAATTTGGGGGACGGCACGAATCCGATCAGCATGCCGGTGGTCTCGGGTTTGAAATTTGAAATCATAGGCCGCACGCGCGAAGTGCAACTCATCAACGGAACAACGCTGCCTTCAACTTCGATCGTCTTCCGCGTAACGCCGCAAATGGCCGGTATTTTCACAATTCCGGCGGTAACACCGAAGGCTCAGCCGCTGGTACTACAGGTCAACGGAGTCGCCAGCAGCGCGAACATTCCACATCCGAGCCGGCCCGCCGCGCCGATTCCGCCGCCTATCTTTTCTGGCGGATCGATACCCAAGGGCGTGCACTTGACCGACGACGGCTCCGCCTATGTTCGGTTGAGCGTCCCGAAACGGGAGTTGTACGTTGGCGAGAGTGTGCCGGTTGACATAGAAGTGGGCATGCGGTCCGGCTTCGTAGCGTCGTTAAACGGCCTACCCAAACTCACCAACGATGACTTCGCGCTCAACAGCCTCTCCCGTCAACCCGAGCGCACGGAAAAACTGATTAACGGCGAGCCCTTCGTGCTGCTAACTTGGCGCAGCACTCTCGCGGTGATCAAGCCTGGCGCTTTCTCACTCGCGGCCGAGGTTCCCCTCACCGTGAAAATAAGAACACGGCCGAAGCAGGAATCGTCCCTGGACGATCGTTTTGGCGATCCTTTCTGGCAGAACATATTTGGCGCCACCGTTCCCAAGGACGTCAACGTCACGAGTCCGGCGCAAGAGTTGACGGTGCACGAGTTGCCGGCGGAAGGCCGGCCGGCTGATTTTCACGGTGCCATTGGCACATTCAGCATCGCCAGCGATGTATCGCCTGTCAAGGCGGAGGTCGGCGATCCCCTGACATTGCGGATGCGCGTCACCGGAACCGGAAGCTTTGATCGCGTCGACAGCTCGATGTTGGATCACCTCGATCAATGGAAAACTTATCCCCCGAAATCCTCATTCAATACCAGCGATCCCTTAAGCTTTAGCGGCATGAAAACCTTTGAACAGCCGGTCATTGCTTCTAAAGCCGGTGTCCAAGAGCTTCCGGGATTGACCTTCAGCTACTTCGATCCCAATACGCGGCGCTACGAGACGGCCCGAAGCGCACCGCTGACCGTGTCGATTTCCCC
>DATNKC010000020.1:0-2815 GCA_035603615.1 Steroidobacteraceae bacterium
ACTCAATTTATTTGAGCCAAAAACCGGCCGTTTCCATGCCTACCGCCGCGATGATCGCGATCCGAAGAGCCTCAGCGACGATACCGTGTACGCCCTGCACATCGATCCGCACGGCGATTTGTGGGTGGGTACCGCGGGCGGAGGCCTTGATCGCGTCATTGGCACTTCAGCGAAGCCGCAAGCGGTGCAATTTGAAAACCAATCCGGCCTCAGGGGGATGCCGAGCCAAGTGGTCTATGGCATCGAATCCGATCGCGAAGGGCGCTTATGGCTGAGCACCAATAACGGACTGGCGCGATTCGAGACACGATCGCACACCGTCAAAATTTTCCACCAATTTCACGGCCTTCAGGACGACGAATTCAACATCAACGCGCACTTCCGAAGCGCCGACGGCATTTTGTATTTCGGCGGCAATCACGGCTTCAATGCCTTTTCGCCCAATCTTATCGCCTCCGAAGGACCCGCTCCCCCGGTGGTGTTGACCATGGTTTCGAAGCTCAATCAGCCCCTGACGGCGCAAGAGCTGCCGAGCGCCACGCATCCACTGGCATTGGCCTACGACGACAAGATGGTCACCTTGGATTTTTCAGCTCTGGATTTCACCTCGCCTGCCGACAACCATTACTCCTACCAGCTCGAAGGATTCAACAACGGCTGGATCGATGCGGGAACGGCCCATCGGGCAACGTATGCCAATTTGGATGCGGGCAATTACACTTTCAAGGTGCGTGCGTCCAATGCCGATGGCATCTGGAGTGAGGACAGCTTGAGCATCCCGGTCCATGTGGCGCCCGCTCCCTGGAATACGCTGGCCGCGCGAATCGTGTATTTTCTGATTGGCTTGGGCGTGCTCGCGTATCTATGGCGCTATCAGCGTCAGCGCCGCGAGCGGGAACTGCACTACAGCCGCGAACTCGAACACACGGTGCGGATCCGAACGCACGAACTCGAGGAGCGCAATCAGCAGCTGCAGGTGCTCAGCCGTGCCAAGAGCGACTTCGTGGCGCGCATGAGCCATGAGTTGCGCACGCCGATGAATGGCGTTCTCGGCATGACCAGCTTATTGCTCGACACGCACATCGACCGTTCGCAGCGGCGCTTTGCCGAGGCCATTCACCGCTCGGCTGATTCGTTGCTGGCCATCGTCGATGACGTGCTCGATTTCTCGAAAATCGAGGCGGGCCGATTGCAGTTGGAGTCCGCGGAATGCGATTTGATCGAGATCCTGGAACAAACGGTGGAAATGCTGGCCGCCCGCGCCGCGACCAAGGGCATCGAGCTGTTGTGCGATTCGCCGCCGGCCAATCTGCCGCGGGTGAAGCTGGATGCCGTGCGACTGCGCCAGGTACTCGTGAACCTCGGCGGCAACGCGGTGAAATTCACCGAGCGCGGCGAGGTCATCGTGCGCCTCAGCTCATCGGGCGCAGCAGACGGATCGCTGAATATACGCGTTGAAGTGGCTGATACCGGAGTGGGCATCGCACCGGAAAGCCAGGCGAGAATATTTGATGAATTCGCTCAGGAAGACGCCTCGACCACGCGCCGCTTCGGCGGCACCGGCCTTGGCCTCGCCATCTCGCGCCAGCTCATTGAACTCATGGGCGGCCGCCTCGAAGTGAGCAGCACGCTCGGCAAAGGCTCCACATTCTCGTTCGAACTGTCGCTGCCACTCGCCGATCCGGCGTCGCAAATGCCGGCGCCGCCCCGCAGCCTGAATGGCGCTCGGGTTCTGGTGGTGCATGAGAATGCAGCGGCGCGCATGCTGCTGGGAAAGACGTTGCGAGCCTGGAGCGCGCGTCCGACCGAGGTCGCATCGCTGGCCGAGGCGCTCAGCGCCGCGACCGGTCCTAAGTACGATGCGCTGATTATCGATGAGTGCTTGATTGCTGAATCGATGAGCCTCTGGCAGGAAGTACGCGGCCGATTGGGAACGAGCCTGCGCACCATTCGCCTGCTGAGTTTCGTTACCTTGAGCTCGAGCAGCGCCGCCGCCGACCCGTTGTTGGACACCGAGCTTACCAAACCGATACGTCTGGCCGAGCTGCACAGAGCGTTGACCGGCTGTTCCAATGACAGCACGCCGCTGACGGAACGAACCGTTGCATTGAAGAAGCCCGCGGGGATGCTGCCTGCGCTTCACGGCCGCGTCCTGGTGGTCGAAGATCAGCCTTTGAATCGGGAAGTGGCCATCGGCATGCTGGCCTCCATGGGTCTGGAGGTTGAAACCGCGCATCACGGTCAACAGGCCCTCGACATCATTCAATCGCGCTCTTTCGATGCCGTCTTGATGGACTGCGAAATGCCGGTGATGGATGGGTTTTCGGCGACGCGGGCGCTGCGCGCCCGCGAGCAGGCCGGCGTGCACATTCCCATCATCGCCCTGACCGCCGATGTCACCAGCGCCGGGCGCGCGGCGTGTCTCGCGGCCGGAATGGACGATCATTTGGCAAAGCCGTTCCGGCGCGAAGCGCTGCACGGCATTCTCGCGCGTTGGTTGGGCCAGCGTCACTTTAAGCCGCCGATGGCGCCAACCGCCACGCCCGGGCCGTCCGTCGGTGCGCCGCTTCTCGATGGCGCGACGCTGGATGCGCTGCGCGCGTTGCCGCGCAACGGTCCCAAAGACATGCTCGCGCATATCGGCGAACTCTATTTGCTGGATTCGCGCCGGCTTATCGCGACGATCGAAGAATCGTTGGAATCCGCAAACGGTCCGGAACTGGCGCGCGCGGCCCACGCTTGGCGCTCATACAACGGCAACGTCGGCGCCAATGCTCTGGCCCAGCTGTGCCGCGAACTCGAGGAGGCGGCGCGG
>DATNKC010000021.1:0-8925 GCA_035603615.1 Steroidobacteraceae bacterium
TCATGGGTGCAGATTGGGGTCCATTTGCGCCCGCAGACTACCGCGTTAGTGACCATAAGACTGAAGACCGATCCGCATAAAAAGGCTGCGTTTGTCGAATAAATTACGGCATGTGCGCTATTTCACACTGGATTTGGTTAAATCGAGGAGTAGAAACCCCTAAACAGGCCCTGCCCTATCATTCCGGGCCGCATAGACCCCCAACCGGGTTGGCTGCCTTAGTTAGGCTTCAACGCAGGCGCAAACGGGTTCACGCCAAGTTCCCCATACAGCTCCGCGGGATAATAGGCATCCCCACGGATCCCCGTCGATGAATATCAGAACGGCACGCATTTCACGTCGTTCACAGATCTTTACACTCCTTTGCAGCTACAGGGATCAACAGCCGCCATCGACCGAGTAAGATTTTCCTCCCGGTGTCCAAGAGGGAATATCCATGTTTCAACGTGCTACCAAAACGGTGTTTCTACGCGGCGTCGCGATTGCGGCGCTGACCATCGCAACCGGCAGCGTCGCGCTGGGCGACGATACCCCGCCGCCGGCGAATCCCGCCCCGGGCGGTCGGCATAACAATCCGGCCTGGGCTGCCTGCAAGAAACAGGCGGATGATCAAAAGTTACAGCCCGGTGATGCGCGTAAAGACTTCATGAAAAACTGCCTGAAGTCGGCGAAAGACTCAGGGGCTCCGCCCGACAAATCGTAAGTTCCGCCATGCATCCCGATAGGCGCGTTCGACCTGCCGCGCGAAACGGGGAGCATCCATGAGTGCGGAGCGCTCGAGGCGCGGCCGCAGTTGCGCGCGCAGCGCCGCGAGCCGAACGAGATCCTGGCCGAGCGCCGCCGCGATGGCGACGAACGCCTCATCGGATTCGGCGGCTAGCTCGAGCAGATCCAGTTGAAATAGCTGGGTGAGGCCGCCCCGGCCAACGCTGGTTCGGCCCACTCGGCTAACGACGGGCACGCCCATCCACAGCGAATCCAGGCTGGTGGTATGGCCGTTGTAGGGAAAGGTATCGAGACCCAGATCGATATCATGGTAGGAGCTCAAATACTCGCTGCGCGGCTGAAAGGCGCGAAACTCGACCCGTTCGGCAGCAATGCCGTGCGCGCACAGCCGCTGCGACAAGTGTCGGCGATGCCGGCCGAGCGGTGCCATGAGCAGCAGCCGCGCATCGGGCAGTGCGCGCATCACGCCGCCCCAGAGGCGCAAAGTGTGATCGGTCAACTTGCAGGGATTATTCAGGCATCCGAGCGTCAGATAACCGCGCTCGAGGGCGGGCAATTCGTTGACACCCGGATGATGCGTCAATGGGTCGTAGCACCAAAATGAATCGGGGAGCCTGAGCGTGCGTTCGCTGTAGTGGGCGTCGAAGCCGTCCGGATCCAGCCGCGGATCGCTGAGCCGATAATCCATCGCGCCGATTCCGGTCGTGCCGGGGTAGGCGAGCCACGCGATTTGGACCGGCGCCGGCTTGCGCGCGAAAAGCAGCGGGCGGCCGCCCGCCATGTGCATCGTCAGGTCGACCAGAATATCGATGCGATCTTCGCGAATGAGCCGGCAGAGCGCCTCATCGTTGAGCCCCCGCACGTCGCGCCAAACATCGGCGTAGGCGGCGATGCGGCGAGTGAGATCGTCGGGACGCTTGATGCTGGCATAGCAAAAGATCTCGAACGCGGCATGATCGTGACGCGACAGCAGCGGAATCGTGAACAGGCTTTGACAATGGTCGCGGAAGTCCGGCGAGACATAGCCGATTTTCAGCCGACGGTTCGGATCGCCACGGTCCGTGTGGCCGCCCTCCGAATGATGCGCGCACCGCGGCAGCCCCACGGTAAAACGTTCATTCCAGCGCAGACATTCCTCGAGCACCGGACCGGCGTCCGGCGCTTCAAAACTAAGCGTGTACGCCAGATTGCTGTGAGTCGCCCAAGCGCCAGGATCGAGTTCGAGCGATTTGCGGAAACTTGCGATTGCCGCATCAAGTTCTCCGGCGTCCTTGTAGACATTGCCGAGCGTGTCGTGGAGCGCCGCATTGCCCGGATCCTGCTCGAGTGCCCGGTGCAGCGCGTATTCCGCATCGTCGATGTGTCCCAGCGTTCGCATGAGAACGGCCGCGTTATTCAAGGCGACGACCGAATCGGGGCGGGCGCGGAGCGCAGCATCGTAGGCAGCCATTCCCGCGGCAAACTCGCCGAGTTCCGTGTGGACGTTGCCGAGGTTGATGAGGGCGTCCGCATAATCGGGGCGCAGCTCTAGCGCCTGCCGATATCGGTCAATGGCTTCGCGTTGTCTGCCGAGTCCGTGGAGGGCATTGCCGAGATTGAAGGCGATCTCGGGGTCTTGCGGCGCTTGCGCCAGCGTTTCATTCAGAGTCCGTTCCGCCTGCGCGAAATTCCCTTGATTCCAATACGCAATGCCGAGATTGAGGCGGTGCGAAGCGATCGCGGGTTCAAGCTCCGCAGCGGCGCGCAGCAGTTCGACGGCCTCGGTGAACTCGCCCATTTCGCGCAGCACCGCGCCCAGATTGGCCATGACGCCGGCATTTCGGGATTCCAGCAACAGGGCCTGCCGATAGGCCGCCGCCGCCTGCGAACGTTGTCCGCGCAGCTGCCGGCAGATCCCGAGATTGTTCCAGGCGTCGAGAAAATCCGGCTGCAGTTTCAGCGCAGATTCATAGACGTCAATCGCCTTGTCCCAACGGCGAAGTGCCTGCAGCGCCTGCCCCAGCACGAATTGATAGCGCGGTTCATCGGCGACGGCCGCGATGGCCTGCTCGAGCAGAGCAAGCGCGGCGTGCGGCTGTCCGTCCTGCAATTCCAGGAGGCCGCTGCGATAGATCGCAAGCGTGTGCGCCGGCGCTCGCGCCAGCACTTGCTGGTATAGGCGGCGCGCCTCGGCGAATTTGCCGGCGCGGTGCTGCTCGGTGGCGGTCTCGAGCAATTGTTCGACCGCTTGAATGATGGAATTGGTTCGCGTCAATCGCTTGGCGCCAAATCGCCCAACGCCTCGATCAGGGGCTGCAGGTGCGGCCGCAGGGACGATGCGCTTCCGACGCTCGATCGATAAATCGGCCGGCGTACCTGCACAAAGCTCGCGGTATTGACGGTTCGAGAGGTCTCGAAGAATCGTGCGCACGCCTCGTGCCACGGCAAATCGAGGAATTCCAGCAGTCGGTGGGTCTGCGTTTGCGGATCCGACACGAGCGCCTCGTAATCGATTTCCATGAATACCTGTTCCGGCAGCAGCGAGCGCCAATGCGCCATTAGAGCATGGTAGTGGCGATAATAAGCTCCAAGTTCCCGCTGCTCATAGGTAAAACCGAAGTCCCCGGCGAACAGCTTGGTGTATGCGGAGAAACAGGTGTCCAACGGATCGCGTCTGCAATGGATGATTCGCGCGCGCGGAAGGACCCGATGTATGACGCCGAGGTGCAGAAAATTGCACAGATCCTTGTCGATGATTCGAGCGGCCCGCGGCGCGAAGCGTCGTAGTTTTTCGAGAGCCCTCTCGGCGATCGGGCGAGAACCCGGTTCGGCCGCCTCGAAAAGCGCGCGCAGTTGCACCAGTTCACCGGCACCGTGGATCTCGGGATGGGAGGCGAGAATCTGTTCGATCAAGGAAGAACCGCAGCGCGGCATGCCCACGATGAAGACCGGCACATCGGAGAGCTGGGCTTCCGCGGCCGACTCTCGAACATCGGGGTTCTGCGTCCCGGCCGCGCACATGGCGATCTGCCTGGTCGCCGCGTCCGAATCGTAGTCGATGACGGCGCGCTTCATACGGTTGCCCTCATGCCAATGGGCAAAGGCTTGGTCCGTCCTGCCGCTATCCATGTGCGCCTTGCCCAGCGCGAAATGCAGTAGCAAGCCTTCCTGGTGGGAGCACCGGCCAAGCAGCCGCTCCATCGCGCCGATATCCGGGTCGCCGCTCGAATAGGTCTTGACGTTGCTGCGGTTGTACCAGGCATCGACCAAGGTCGGCTCATGCGTCAAGGCTGCGTCGAAGGCGCTGCCGGCATCGGCGAGGCGGCCGAGATGGGACAGCAGCACGCCCTTGTCCGACAGCGCCAACCCGGGATTGACCGCCGCCGCACGGTCGAAGACCGCCAAAGCCTCGGCATCCTCTCCTGTGAGGTGCAGGGCGAGCCCATAGGCGCGAAGCAGATCCGCGGACTCTAGCCCTGCTCGCAGAGCGTCGCGGCACAGCGCCACCGCCTCGTCGTTACGGTCGACCGACCGCAATAAATGCGCTTTGAGGGTGAGCAGCCTGATCGCCCGGGGGGATGCGCCCTCGACGATGGTCAGGCGATCGAGCGCAGCGCGGTGGCGGCCCAGCAAAAATTCGATCTCCGCGGCGCGCAAATGATGATCAAGCGTGTCCGGCTGTAAAGCGATCGCTCGTTCGGCCTGAGTCAACGCCTCCGCGCATCGGCCTTGATCCGACAAAAAAACGGCGTAATTACCGATGATCTCCGCGTTGTCGGCACATTCGCTTAGCAGGCGGCCGAATTGCGCGGCCGCCTCGTCGGCCTCGCCCGTGCGGCCGAGCACGAGGGCGAGGACGGCGCGCGCCTGCCAAAACTCGGCGTCCAACTCAACCGCGCGTTGCAGGCATCGCCGGCTCTCGTCGAGACGGCGCATTTCGAACAGCAAGTTGCCGAGATAGAACCATCCGAGCGGCAGTGCGCCGTCGAGTTCGGTTGCGCGGCGTGCCAGCTCCACGGCGGCGTCGCGATCAACGGCTTTGCAGCACAGCTCGGCATAGGTCAGCAGGTACAGCGCCGAAGCCTCGGGCGATTCGGCTGCGCGACGCAAGAAATCCCGGGCGTGGGTCAGATCCCCGTCCCGATGCGCGATGAGCCCGAGCAGGTGTAGCGCGCCTGCCTCCTCCGGAAATACCGCAAGGATGCCGAGACAGCTCTCACGAGCGGATTCGAATTCGCCTCGGGAGAAACTCTGGCGTGCCGACTTGAGAGGCGCGGCGGCCGAGGTCAGTGTTGGCATCTGAAGATGGACCGCCGCCGCGGGCCTTGGTTCGGCGAAAGGTAGTTACAAAGGCGCTGCCGCGCTTGGCGCTGCGCAAGTTTCATGGTGTACTGGAATTGCGGCCTCCCCCATTTCGGAAACTCCCAAGGGACATTAGGAGGAAATTCATGGCGGCAATAGAAGCGCTCGAAGCGCCCCGGATCGGCGCCGATGAAGCAACAAGGACGAGGCTGGTCCTTGTCGCCGCATCGTTGGGAACAGTCTTCGAATGGTATGACTTCTTCCTCTACGGCAGCCTCGCCGTATTCTTTGGCGCCTTGTTCTTCCCCCCCGGCAATGAGACCGCCGCATTTCTGGCCAGTCTCGCGACGTTTGGCGCAGGCTTTGCGGTGCGGCCCTTCGGCGCCCTGGTGTTCGGGGGGCTGGGAGACCGCATCGGCCGCAAGCGCTGCTTCATGATCACGATGGTGATGATGGGGCTGTCGACCGTTTTGGTCGGATTGCTGCCGACCTATGCGCAGGTAGGTGTTTGGGCGCCCGTCTTGTTGGTATCTCTGCGGCTCACTCAAGGGCTCGCGGTCGGGGGCGAATACGGCAGCGCTGCCACGTATGTGGCGGAGCACGCCGGGTCGGGCCGCCGCGGCTACTACACCAGCTGGCTTCAGACCACTTCGACGATAGGCCTACTGCTGTCCTTGCTGATCATTCTCATCTGCCGTGTCTCATTGGGTGACGAAACATTCAAAGCCTGGGGCTGGCGCATCCCGTTTCTAACGTCGATATTCTTGCTCGCGGTATCGATCTATATCCGGCTCAAATTGGAAGAGTCACCGGTCTTTCAAAAAATGAAATTGGCCGGACGTATCTCGAAATCACCGGTCCGGGAAGCCTTTGGCTCCTGGGCCAACATGAAGAATGTGCTGGTGCTGTTGTTTGGCATCACGTCCGGTATGACGGTGATTTGGTATGGCGCGCAGTTCTACGCGCTGTTTTTTATGCAAAACACACTGCACGTCGATTACAAGACGAGCTACGCAATCATCGCGATCGGCTTGGCCCTGGGAACGCCTCTCATCGTCCTCTGCGGTGCGCTGTCCGATCGAATAGGCCGTAGACCCGTCATGATCGCTGGGATGTTGTTGGGCGCATTCACATTCATTCCTAGCTTCCATGCACTTGCTAACTTCGCTAACCCCGGATTGGCGGCCTTTGCCGCACGAAACCCCATCCAGATCAGCGCCGATGATTGTACGTTCTCCCTATTCGCGGCCCCGGTATCGGCATGTGACAAGGCACGCAAGTTCTTCAGCCGCAATGGGCTTTCATTCACCTCGATTCCGGCGGCCAAGGGCGGCGAAGTAGTAACCCGTATCGGAGGAACGACGCTGACCGGATTCGACGAGCCTGCTTACGAGAAGGCGCTCGACGCCGCGGGCTTCAAAGGCAGCGCGGGTGACGTAAATGTTGCCGGGTCGATCGGGGTCATGGTCTGGCTGTTGGCGCTGGTCGGCATGGTGTACGGGCCGATGGCAGCCTTTATGGTCGAGATGTTCCCCGCGAAAATCCGCACCACGTCGCTGTCGCTGCCCTATCATTTGGGTGTCGGCGTGCTTGGCGGCTTCCTGCCCTTCGTTGCCTCTGCGCTGGTGATTTACGCCGGCAACATCTATGCGGGTCTTTGGTATCCCGTTGGCATTGCACTGGCGACGGCGGTCATCGCGCTGATGGTGTTGCCAGAAACGAAGGACCGCGCGATTGACTGACAGGACCTGAGACGCACTAAAGGTCAATGTTCGTTACGGAGCACCCTGGCAATCGCCACGATGGTATTCCAATTGCGAGTGGTCACTGAGACACCGTAGAGCCGGTCCAGTGCGCCGAGCAATCCGATGACCTTCATGTGGCGCCGGTACATTCCGATGACGAAGCGGCCTCGTCTCGCGAGGATCTTCATCAGCCATTGGCCATTGGACGGGAATCGCATGGGCAGCGATGGCGTCAAGCGAGGACGCTGAGACAGCACGCTGACGAAGTGGACAACATCGCGTCGCACCGGCTGTCCCTCAAAGGGATTCTTCGAGATGAGACTCGCAATGTCGCGGCCCTGGCAAACAACGATCTCGGCGACAAACGGAAGTTTGCGGGCCACTTCGGCGCGTGCTTGTGCCTGGATCATTTGCCGCCGAAAGACGAGCGTGCCCGCCGCGCCAATATTGACCGCGCCCAAGTGCTTCAGTGCTTTGGCCAACTTGGTCGGTCGGAAAGTCCTGTGGCCCCCGACGTTAATACCTCTTAGGAAAACCACGAGTGCCACGAGACTCACCGCCCAACACTTGTTAGAAGCAGCCGGCCAGTCTCTCGGGGGACAAAAAACATTGCCTTGGTTGAAAGCACACTGAATCGAAGGTGTCTTCGCATGGGGAATTTCGCGTCAGTAATTTGTATGCAATTCCATGGAATAAAGATCGGCGTTTTGATCACGTAGTAACGGAATGACCACCGTCTGTTGTTTTCCAGCGCATCGATTGAAGACGACATGTAGAGACCATCGCTATTGGCCCCAAGCATGCAATCAGTACCCATTTCGTCAACCGGAAATCGCACAATGCAGTGCTGCAGAGTGCCGTCGAACGGTTGCTTGCACGCGTAGTCACGCGTTAATCTTCGAAGGTCGTTTCGGTACCAACCATAGACAAACACGCCGACGACCAGAAGAACCGCCAAGATCTTGAGCATCAATTTCGTTCAGCACTCCCTATAGGCCCACTACAGGCTGCGGCGAATTTCGTGGACGCCGCGGCCGAGCTTCCGGCGCAGCAACGCTCGCAGAGTTGCGCCTTCCGCATAGCCGACTTCGGCGGCGATCTGCTCGACACTGGCGTGGCCGGTCCTGAGAAGGTGCACCGCGCGCGCCGCCGCCATCACCGGCAGGCTAAGGCCGCGCGCCGTCGTGATGCTCTTGTGCAGCCCGACCACCTTCAGCTGGAAGCGCAGCGAAGAAACACCGGTCATCTGCGCCAGTGTGTTAGCAGTGCCGAAGGCGTCGAGCACCGCGGACAGGCCGGTGTCGAACACGCCGTTGAGAGCCAGGATGTGGATACGCATGGCAATTATGGTACCAACATTGGCAATCTTGCCGATACAGCGAAGCTCACCGCAGGCCTACTCTGCGCGTCCCGATCCACCACTGCAACACGCGCGCATGCGTCGACGCGTGGATCGAGGACTTCCGCCAGGACATCGATCGCAACACCCTTCCGACCCTGATTCTGCACGGCGATGCCGATCGCATCCTACCGGCGGACGCTGCCTCCAGACGACAAGCGAAGATGATCAAGAAGGTCACGTTGGTGGAGTGTCTTACACCATTGTCCGCCGTGACTTTCTAAAGTGCGCGCTTCGTGGCGGATGCATCGAAAGCCGCCGCGAACGGGACATCCCGCGGTTGGTGCAGCGCATTCGTGCAGCGCGCCTGAGCGCGAGGTATCCAGCATGAAAGCTGGCGTTGCCTGACCGGCACTGGGCACAGTACATTCGCGTTTGCCTGGTCCACTGAGATCACGATCAAATGAACCGCAAATACGATGCCATTGTTATCGGTGCTGGCCAGGCCGGACCTTCCTTGGCGGCGCGCTTTGCCGGCGCGGGCAAATCCGTCGCGATCATTGAACGTCACCTGTTTGGCGGAACGTGCGTCAACACGGGCTGCACTCCGACCAAAACACTCATCGCGAGCGCGCGTATTGCCTACGATGCACGCCGCGCCCACGATTATGGCATTGAGCTGCCAACGGCAAGCGTCGCGGTCGACATGCGCGCTGTTCAGGCGCGAAAGAAGCGAATCGTGGATGCCTCCAAGACCGGCTTGGAGAATTGGATTCACGGGCTGCAGAACTGCACGGTCTATAACGGTCATGCAAGATTCGAATCGGCCCGATC